>JACCUV010000051.1 GCA_013698495.1 Chloroflexia bacterium | reverse complement strand
TTCGCGGCGGGACTCTTTCTCAGTCTCCATCCTCTCCATTTGCGGTTGAGTTCGCAGGCGCTTTCGGACGAATTGCTGGCGTTGCTCCTGGCCCTGTCAGTTCTCGTGGCATTTCGCTTTGCACGGTCGCCATCTCTCGGTTCAGGTCTCATGCTCGGCGTCTTGCTGGGGCTGGGTGGCGCGGCTAAGCTGTCTCCGTTGCTGTTGAGCATTCCTCTGGCCTGTTTCGGCGTGCTGTGGCTGGTCATCCACCTGTGGCAGTCAGGCGGCCGGGCTATCGCCTGGAATCAGGCCCGATACGGATGGCTGCTGGCAGCCCAGCCATTAATCGCCTTCACCGCATTCGTCGCCGTCAATCCGTACTTGTGGCCAAGTCCGTTGCGACGCTCGTGGGACTTGTTCGACTTTCGTCGCTCCGAGATGGACGGGCAATCGAACGCCTGGCCGATCGCCGGTGTCGACGGCTGGCTCACGGCCCTGGCCCGCACAGGGCGACGCTTCAATCGGGACTACTCAACCTCCCTGCGCATTCAGGATTGGTTCGGTGACGTCGCCACCGTCTCGTTTCGCCACATCCCGCTCGATGCCGTGCTGATGGCCGCGGGCGTAGTGGTCCTGATCGGAATCGTCGTCAGACGCGGACTGTGGAGTCCGCACGCCCTGGCCGCCTTCCTGATGGCGAGTCAGTGCGCCGTCGTGATCGTGGGTATGGGAGTGGACTTCTATCGTTATTTTCTGCCATTGCTGATTGGCGGCAGCGTCTGTGTCGGCGTCGGTTTCGGCAGCGGTTTCGACGTGTTTCGACGGCGCTTCGTCCGACGGCGATTGCGCGCGGCGCCTTGAACCACCAGCCCCTTACGGGGCGACGATGCCTGAACCCGAGTACAATCACGGCGGAATAAAGGATGCCGCGAATCCCGTACTTCCAGACCATTCTCGCGGCGCCGATTCAGGACGAAGCCTTGCCATGCAGAAGAAGCCAGCCACGCCAACCGAAGAGAGCAGGCTGCGTTGGTATCGATCTGCGCAAACCGTTTCACTGATAGTTTTGATGTTCTGCGGGTTTCTGCTTCCTGGACAACTGCTCGGGGCTCCGGACCGTCCAACGGTGAACACCGAGTCGAGCGCATCGCAGGCGCCTGACTTCCCGCTTCGCGATGAGGACCGGGGCATCCGCGTCTACGACGTGGTCGACATCCTCACCGCGGGCCAGGAAGCGTCCCTCGAAGGGGAACTCGCCCGACTACGCGGTCTCGGCATCGAGGCCCTGATCTACACCCGCATTTCCGATGATTCGACTGCAGCATCCCAGGAGTTTGCCGACAGGCTGCGCAGCGAGTGGAGTGTCCAATCGGTCGATGGGGTCGACAATGGCATCGTTTACCTGATTACGGTCAACCCGGCGGCCCCGGAAACGAACTCGATCCTGATTTCGACCGGAGCGAACACGTTTCCAATTCGTCAACTCGATCATGCGACGATGCAGAACTTGCTCGACGGTGAAATGTCTCCTCAGGTTGAGGAAGGCGAATTCAATCAGGCGCTGCTCTTCGGCGTCCGACGAGTTCTCAACCACGCCGACTACACGCCACCGGAGCCTGCTGGTTTGTCGCCGTGGCAAGACAATTTGCGGTTTGGATCGAACATCCTCGCCGCCAGTCTGCTGCAACTGGCGGCGATCGGGTACTTTCTGGTTCCGGCGTTGCGAGACCGACAGCTCTCGCTTCTGCCCTCAGTGGCATCGCTCTCGATTTATGCAGTCATGATCGGTGCGCTGGCGATCGTGGCCGGCGTCGTCGCGATCGCCAGTCGGAACGCGTTTGGATCGCTGGCAGCGTTGGGCGTCGTAATCTGGGCAGGATGCGTCGTCCCGATTCTGATCGGTTTTCTCACCCGTCGACGCGACCAACCCGAACCCACTCGTCTCGAACATACGGCGCTCGATCCGGCGCCGATGATCGGGCAATCCAATGGTTAGGGAAACGCGCCCGGAAGGCGCGGCCGTGGACAACCGGGCCTCGATTCCCCTGCATGAGACACGGTCCAGACCGCACTCACGGCATCTGCAATGGGTAATCAACACCATGATTGTGGTGTTCCTGTTCACCGTTTCGTTCGCCATCAACGAGTCGAACATCGAAGCTACCGCGATGCATCCTGACGAAACGCGATGGCTGAATCGTGCCTACTACATCGCGGACTTTGCCGATCCCTACAGCGATACCTGGCAAGACTACTACCTGACGCGCGGCCAACCGCCGGGGGGCAGCTACCTGATCGGGCTTGGGCTGCTCATGCAAGGACAACCACTGGACTCGAACGGCGTCTGGGATTTCCACCACAGCGCCGCCTGGAACGAGACTGCGGGGGCCGTCCCGAGCGACGACGTGCTCCTCGCGGGCCGCCGCACCAACGCCGTCGTGGGAGCCCTGGTGGTGGTGTTCGCGTACGCGGCCGCCAGCATGCTGACGAACAGGATTGGCGGCATCGCCGCCGGACTCTTCCTTGCCTATCATCCACTACACATCACGCTCAGCACCCAGGCGCTCTCGGACGAACTGCTGGCGCTCAGCCTGGCGGTGACCTTCGTCGCCGCATTTAAATTTGCGAAGACTCCCACGTTCGGGTGGGCTTTGCTCATGGGCATCGCCCTTGGCGTCGGAGGGGCCACGAAACTGGCGCCCCTGGCGCTCAGCTTCGTACTGGCGGCATGCGGCTTGCTCTGGCTCGCCTGGCGGCGCCGGCAAAGCGGCCGGGAGGCGATGCGGTGGTCGTCCACCCGATTTGGCGCCTTCCTGCTGCTGCAGCCGGTCATCTCCGGCTTCGTCTTCGTCGCAATGTACCCCTACCTGTGGGTTTCGCCGATTCGCCACTCGCTCAATCTGCTCGATTTTCGGCGGGCGGAAATGGCGAGTCAGGCCCGAATCTGGCCGTGGGCGCATGTGGACAATCCCAGGGAAGCGTTCATGCGCTATGGCGAGCAACTGCACGATGCCGCCTCAACGACCAAACACGTGCAGGTGTGGATGAACGACTTCCTTGGATTCGCGATCCGGAATCCGGTCAGTTTCGATTTCATGATTGTGGCGGTGGGGGCGATCTTGCTGCTGCGCATCGTGATCGAGCGCGGGTTGTGGAGTCCCCAGGCGATGGTCGCGCTCCTGATGGCAGCCGAGGTCGGCGCCGTCACCGTCGGTCTCGGTGTCGACTTCTACCGCTACTACTTGCCTGTGTTGCTGGTCAACAGCATCCTCGTCGGGGTCGCGTGTGGGATGACGACAACGTGGTTGCGGGATGTGTGGATGCGAAACCGCGCTCCGGCGACATCGCCCGGGGCGCCGGTTCCAGCCGCGGCCTGGAACTCGAGGGGGATCGGTTCCGAGCGCGCGTCGTAGCGCCCCTGACCGGCGAAAGCCGCAAACCCGGATTGTTCACCAAGGCGGCCCGCTGGTAGTGGCCGCGCCTTATGCCGGCCAATCATTCCCGGACAAGACACGATCCCCTTCCTGGGGCCGTTTGGACGCGCGTGCATGAATAATCCGGGCTCAATAGCCCCTATCACGCTGGCCAGTGAGCAAATCAGCTAACCGTCACCGCTTCCGCTTCCCGTGCGCCTTCGCACGAGCGGGCAGCGGGTCCGTAAAGTTTGTCGACGTAGTCGATCACCATCCGGCGAGCGCTGAAGTTCGGGGCGACT
>JACCUV010000044.1 GCA_013698495.1 Chloroflexia bacterium | reverse complement strand
CGGAGGACTCCCGGCCCTACATTGTCAACGCCATTGGGCGAAGACGGTCAACCGTCCTCACGGCTCGACCGAAACCACAGCGTCATCAACCTTGATCACGACCTCGCCGTCCTGACCCAACGCGCGAGCGTAGAGGAACAGGATCGGTGTCAGGATCGCGCCCGCCGTGACCATCGCCGCCCGCAGGCCGAACAGTGAACCGACGCCGCCGACGGCCGGACCGCCGAAGATCTGACCGAAGGCGTCGCCCTGACCGGTCATCGAGATGACCGTCGCACGCACCTTCGGGTCGAGGCTCTGGTTAACCCAGGCCGTCTCAAGCGGATAGATGCTTCCGCGCAGCACCGACGCAGCCATCATCGTCACCACCGCCAGCATGAAGTTGCCGGAGATTCCGAAGGCAAGCACCGCCAGGATCAGTCCACCGTTGATCCCGAACAGTGTCCTCGATACCGCCCGGTGGCTGGTGAGGTCGACCTTGCGGCGAACGATCTCCAGCGCGCCGATTCCAAGCAGTTGAACGACGAAGCTGATGCCGCCGATCCAGACGACATTTGAGAAGCCGCCGAAGGCCGGGAACATGAAGTTCTCCAGCAGGTGTGGGACCGCGAGCCGGTCCCAGCCTTCGTTGAACATGCCGAAGACGGCCGCAATCCCGATGATCGTCAGCAGCACCGGTCGGCTGCGGATCATCCGCGTCCCGCCGTGGAAGGTGTTCTTCATCGATTGCCAGCGCGTGAAATCCTCACGCGAGGCTCCCGCAAAGCCGGTTTCGCCCATCGCAAGCAGCAGAAAGCCTCCTAGTCCGAAGATGGCAACACCACCAGCGACGATCGGCAGTGCCAGATCGACACTTCCGAGCGCGACGGCAACTGGGATGCCGGTGATCGAACCGACCCGCGCAACCTGCGACCCACGTATGTATGCTGCGCCCGCACGCTCCTCGCCGATCTCGTCAGCGATCCACGCTTCCTGGGCGCCGCTCAGGAACGTGAAACCGATCCCGCAGATCACCTGCGACACCAGCATCACCGAGAACTCCGGCACCACCCCCATCACGATGAAGCCAGCGCCGACCATGAACGTGCCGATGATGACCGACAGCCGCCGACTGTAGACATCGGCAACAATTCCAGTTGGCACTTCGAACAGGAAATAGGACAGCTCCAACGCCGTCCCGATCAGCACGATCTGGAACGGACTCAGCCCGACTCGCTCAACCTGGTAAACGAGGTTGACCGTCCAGACGACCGAACTGAAGAGCGCGAACCCCGCGCTGTAGGTCAGGAAGACCGTGTAAGCCCCAAGCCGATTTCGCAACAAGCGTCATCAACTCCGCATTCGTTGAGACGGCGATCGGAACCCGCTCCGAGGCCGCCGGTCCAGTTGACAGGGTTGACGAGGAGCTGACTCGTTAGCACGTTGGGCCTCCTTTGTTTGAGGAGAAAGTGGAAAGTGCTGAGGAGAAAGGAGTTGACCCACCAGAGGCAAGCAACCCCTTTCTCCTTAGCACTTTCCACTTTCTCCTCATCATTCGTCGTCGGATACTACTTCAAAGCGCAGATGCCAGACAGACTGGTCCTCGGTCGTTGTGGTGCGCCAGCCTGCGCGGGCGACCCATCCGGACGCGCGCAGCGTCTCGGCGAGTTCGGTTCCTTCGCGGGCGACGATGACGCGCGGCGTCGTGTCGCTGGTGTCGTCGTATGTTTGCTCTGACTGCATGAGCGTCGTCACGGGTGCTCATCCCCTTCTTTGCCGTATCCCGGCGGCGGGTCGGAGGTGGTCGCGCTGCCTACCCCAGGCATGCGCGCAACCACGTTCCTCCGTATCAACACCGCCGGTTCCCAGAATGTTGACGCTCGCCGCGCCATTCTGGTTCCCATCCCGACGTTATCCGGACCGCTTCAACTTACCGGTCCGCTTGGCATAGCGCTCGAAGTAGCCGAAGACGGCCATCCCGAGCGGGATCGTCACGAGGCCGATGATCAGCATCGGCACCATCGAAGGCAGCAGGTCAAGCGTGCCCTCGCCATCGAGAATCGCGCCGCGCATCGCTTCGAGCACATACGTCGCCGGCGAGATGTACGAGAACGGCTGCATCCAGCCGGGCAGCACCTCGACCGGGTAATAGACGCCCGAGACGAGCAGCAGCAGCGACGAGATGATGAACGTCATCTGTTCGCCCTTCTCCGGGAAGAGCAGCGGCAGGACCGCGCCGACGATCCCGAAGCCGATGAACGAGAGACTGCCGATCGTCATCGCCAGCAACGCGCCGGTCAGGTTCGCGCCAGCCAGATCGATGTCGAAGAAGATCGCCAGCACACCCAGCAGCAGCGCCGAGCGAATGACGCCGTAGACGATGGCGAAGATCGACTGCCCGAACATATGCGTCAGCCGGGAGATCGGCGCCATCATCGTGTATTCAATCGTCCCCTCCCAGCGCTCCCAGGCGATCATCTCAGCCATGTTCATGAAAACCGAGTTCAGGTAGCTCCAGACGAGCGTCCCGATCGCCAGAAAGAGCAGCAGGTCGGTCGTCTCGCTACCCTGCGCCTTGCCGATGTACATGATCGACATCGACGAGGCCGCCGAGTAGACCAGGAAGGCTACCTCCCAGCCCCAGTACCGTTTCGTCAGATTCCAGTTGCGCTCGACGAAGGCATACGACGCCCGCGCCTCCCGCCCCGCCGCCGCCAACGCGCCAAACCCACGCGGCGTCCCAAGTCCTTGTGATTGCGCCATGTGATCCTCCAGTATTCGGCGCCAACCCCTCACGTAGGGGCGACACGGGTGTCAAGAAGGGCGACATTGCGATGTCGCCCCTACGCGAGGGGTTGGCTACGCCGCCTTCTCG
>JACCUV010000042.1 GCA_013698495.1 Chloroflexia bacterium | reverse complement strand
CGTGCATTTCCTGGTCGGATGGCCGCGATGCGAAGCGCTCCGCCGCGTCGAGCACCTTCGGCAAAATGTCGACGTCGCCGACGGTGTTGAGGAAGACGTCCGGTCGACCCAGCACCCAGGAGACGGTGGTGTCGATCGCGCACTGATCCTGGAGCGGTTCGTACCAGGTGGCGGCGGTCTGAGGCCGATCGTCCCAATTGGCCTTGGTGATCGCCTTGATCGTCTGGATCGCCACGTTGCGCTCGAGGCAGATCGTGACCAGCGATTCGAAGTCGGCGGCATACCGCGGATTTTGCATCATCGGGAAGTTGTACGGCAGCAAAACGGAATCGAAATCGAAGCGGGCCAGCGAGCGCTTGTGCATATCGGCGATTTCGACGCCATGACCCGTGACCCCAATATAGCGGACGAGACCTTCGTCTCGCGCGCGGACGGCCGCTTCGAGGGCGCCGCCGTCGCCGAGCGCGACTTCCCATTCTTCCTCGCCGACAAGGTTGTGCAGCTGGAGAAGATCGACATTGTCGACGCGCATGCGTTCGAGTGAGCGGCGAATTTCGTCGTAGGCGGGCTGGAACTCGCGCTCGCCGGTTTTGGTGGCGAGGAAGAAGCTGTCGCGGTGCTGGGCCATCCAGGGACCGAGCCGCAATTCCGCCTCGCCGTAACTGGCTGCAACGTCAATGTGGTTGATCTTGTGTTCGAGGAGCAACTCCATGGTGCGGTCGGCCTGATCCTGGGTGACCGAGCCGAGGGCGGCGGCGCCGAAGAGAATGCGGGTGCTTTGGTGGCCGGTGCGGCCGAACGGCATGGTGGCGATCATGGTGCTGCTCCAGAAGGTCGATCGGTCGCCGTCGGCAACGGGCGACCACGCGGTCCGCGAGTTGGTTGGGTTCGATTATATGGGAAAGTCCAGGACTTTGGGGGATGGCTGAGCGCGTGGAATGGTCATATGCGCAACGCCCGGGGCAGCGGTCGACCACTTCACCGGGCGTTGTCATTGTGTTCAGGTCACTGAGTCCAACATACCGCATATTGGCCAATCGGAAGAGCCGAAAACAAAATTCCTCCTGCGTCGTAATGACAACACGTGGGAGTTGGCGTTTCGATACCGCCGGTTACGCCTTGTCGTGAATCTGGTTCTTGACGTGAGCGACGAAGTCGGGATCACCGATTTGCTCATCGGTCATGCCATGCGCGTCCTTGGCGTGGGCGGCGACCTGGGCGAGGACGTCCTCGTCGCTCTCGGCCACAACCACGGCGTCGCAATCCGGTCCGACATCTCGACAGTGAAGTTCTTTGGCCATCGTGCTTTCTCCTTGTGCTTTCCGCGCAAACGTGCCGAGCCAAGGTCCCGAGGACATCATACGCCCGTTGTGGCGGGGATTCAATTGAACGGCGCAAGAGGGCATCCGGCGACGCAGTGAATGGCGCCACATGCAACCCTGGCTGACACAACACCAAATCGTCACTTTGACGAAGGAAGAGTCGGCCCCGCTGGATACCCGGCGAAGCCAATCCGCGTCAGCGGTCGCTCGTTGGCAGTCCCATCGGGCGCCGACCCCGTCGTCGAGTGCTTCCCACGGGGCCCTTCGCACGCTCAGGGTGGCCGCAACAGGGTTGGATATTCCGCGAGGGATTGCAAGTTCGCCTCCAAACCGCCGTCGAGCAGCCCTTGCCAGGCGGCGGCGGCGGCAGTGTGCTGGATGTCTCGATCCGTCTGCGTGCAATGCGACAGATCGAGCAAACTGGCTTGCAGATTCCGGTCCTTGCGTTTTCCGGGCCGGGCGCCGGACCGAAGTTCGCCGGCAATGAGCTGCAGGCGAACATCCAGGTCGTGGACCTTTCCTGCCTCCTCCTGAAACGAGCGAATCTGCTCTAGCGCCAGCAGTCCGTCGTCGCCGAACAGCCCGGGGAACAACTCGATCGTGTAGCGGAGCCGCTTGGCCGCGATTCGCGCCTCGTGAAGCTCGTCGACCCTGGCGGGGTCCGGGATCGCCGCGGCGTGGCGAAACAGGTCGGCCGTCAGGGCGCGGAGGACGAGGCGAGCGTTTGCTTCGAGCGACGCCTCGGGATCGAGACCGGGGACACGACTTCCGACGCCCACGTCGGGGTGCCCGGCGAGCGTTTCAGAGGACGCCGGGTTATCGCCATCGGGAACCAAACTCAATTTCCCTGCAATGTCGGCGACGGACGCCAGAAACAGCCGCTTGGTCTTCTTGCGGGCGCCATCGTCGTCGAGTTTGCGGAGAAAGAGCTTCATCTCCGTGCGAGCAACGTCGCGCCGGGTTTCGATCAGTTCAATCAGGTGGTTGATCCCGATCCGCTCCGGTTTGCCGGCCTTCTTGCGGGCGGCGCGGAGGGCATTGAGCTGCACATCGCCGTCCCTAAGCTCGCCGGTAGCGGACCCGATCCGTTTCGCGATCTTGTGCAGCGGTCGAAAGGCGGAGGTCGGAAAGCACTCGGCGCCGACCTC
>JACCUV010000033.1 GCA_013698495.1 Chloroflexia bacterium | reverse complement strand
GTTGCGGCGATGAACTTGTCGGGAAGACATCGCACTTTGTTGGCGATGCGCTCGATCGGAATGGCCCCGACGTCGCACGCATATGGATTGTCCCCGGTGCGACAGAGGATGGTGGCGTACCCGGTCTGACCGGAAACGAGGCGTTCAACCGCCGCGGCGCCGAGCGCGTAGGCCTCGGCGAGATTGACATCCGAGGCAAAGCTGATCGACATCCGCGCGGCGGTTCCCGGTTTGTCGTAGCGGGCGCGGACCCCGAGATCGCGCGTCACGAGCCGGGTCAATGCCGACCCGGCGCTGGGGAAATACGGATGACCGAACGCATCGCTGTATTCCGGTTCCTCGCCGCCGACGTGTTGGCCGGTCGCGTCACACAATGTCTCCGGCACGACGACGACCGACCAGCCTCGGGAGGCGAGGTCGCGTTCAATCGCGGCGAGCACAACGCTCAGATTTTCGGGCGGGCGCTCGGGCAGGAGAACAATCGGCAGGAGATCGTGTTCGGCATCGGAAAATCCAAGGGCGCCGCTGGCAGCCACCCAGCCGGCGTCACGCCCCATCGTTTCCACAAATTTGACGGCGTAGAGTTGCGAGTGGGCAATGGAATCGTAGGTCGCATCGCGCACGGCATTGCCGATGTAGCGGGCGATCGAGCCGTAGCCGGGACAGTGATCGGTTTCCATCAGATCGTTGTCGATTGTTTTGGGAACCAGTGCGACGGCGAGTTCCTGACCGATCTCGGCGGCCCTCGTCGCCAGCCGGTGGGCAGTATCCGCCGAATCGTTGCCGCCGATGTAGACAAACGCGGCGATGTTGAGGATGCGCATTCGTTCGAGGGCGAGGTCGAGATCGTCTTCGTTCAGTTTGTGGCGTCCTGTGCCCAACGCGGCCGAGGGCGTGCGGCGGATAGCGGAGAGCGTTTCAGGAGCTTGGTCGTGAAGATCGATCAGACGGTCCTGAAGCACGCCCTCGATGCCGTTGCGGGCGCCGAGGACGCGTCCGAACCGGGTGGAATCGCGGGCGGCTTCGATCGCGCCGACGAGACTGGCGTTGATGACGGCGGTGGCGCCCCCGGATTGGGCGACGAGCAGGGCGGGGGAATTCGCAGTCGGAGGGGGCATGAGTGAGGTTTCGTCCCTTGGCGTGGCGCGTGCGGCGTTTTTGGGAGGGTAGTCGATTCGGGCGAGATCGGGTCAACACGGGGTTGACCCCTACGCATCGTCTCGGTCTGGCAATGTGGGCCAGGCGCCGATGATTGGCTGGATCGGGCGAGCGGCGATCCGTTGGAGCAGGGGATGCCCCGACTCCCCATGGGCCAGCCAGTCGTCGCTCCGGAAATAGGCGAGGTCGAGGTGCTCCGGCTCAATGCCGAGCACACGCGAGACCCGGCGATGGGCCCGATCGAGTCCGGCGAGGTCGACACCGCCGATCATCACCAGCATCAATCGCTCGCCGTCGATGGTGGCGTCTGGTCCGACGATGACTGCCAGCTCGACAGTTGCGGCATCGGTCAATGACTCGCGCAGGACAGATTCTAAACCCAGCGTGGCGATCGTGAGATCGATCAGCGGGCGGGTCAGGGCGTGATCGAGTTGCGCCTCGTAGCGACGGGAGATGCCTTCGCGGCGGCCCTGGAGCAGACCGAGCCGTTCCAGCTTGTAGCATTCGTGTTGGAGGCTGCTGATCGGCGCTCCGAGTTCGCGGGAGAGTTCGGTCAGCGAGAATCGGGTGTCGAGCCGGGGCGCGATCCAGGCGAGGATCGAGGCCCGGACCTTCGATGACAGGATGTCGCCGAGCACGGCGATGGCGAGCGCTCGTGGCGATTGCGCACTCTCGCCAACGTCACTTCTGGATCGGGAATCAGACATAGCCACCGGCATCCACGTCCAGCCAGAGAAAGGCGGACAACAGGATCGACCAGATCCGGTGCGCCAAGAGGTTGTTCACGGTCGATCCAGAGCCTGTCCAGAGCGGAGCGTGGGATCCGCCCGTACGCGAGCCGATATCGCCATCATGCTTCAGGCGTGTGGAGATTGTGACACTTTTCCACTAAGATTGAGGGAATCATTGCGGCGCGTTTGCGCCATCGTCTGGCCGTCGATCGATTGGTGCTGCCGGTGGTGGCGTGGGCCGTGCATTGTGCGTCGCAACGTGCTCGGTCTTGGAGGACCCCATAAGTATCGCTTTAGGCCTCATCGCTGTCATCCTGCTCGTCCTCGCCAACGGTTTCTTTGTCGCCACCGAATTCGCCCTGGTTTCCGTGCGCCGCACACGCATTCAGCATCTGATGTCCGAAGGAAATCAGCGGGCCGCTTCGGTGATGGACCGGATTGTCCACCTCGACACCTACATTGCGGCGACCCAGTTGGGGATCACGATTTCGAGTTTGGCGCTGGGCTGGATCGGCGAGCCGGTTGTCGCCGTGATCATCGAGGATCTGGTGCGCTTCCTGCCAATAGAAATCGGTTCGACCACGACGCACATCGTCTCGTTCGCGATCGCCTTTTCAATCGTGACCTCATTGCACATCGTGCTTGGCGAGCTGGCGCCAAAGAGTCTCGCCCTCCAGCGACCAGAGGCGACATCACTTGCCGTGTCGCCATGGATTCACGGCTTCCTGATCGTCTTTCGACCGATTATTTACGGCCTGAACTGGGTCGGCAATTGGGTTGTGAGGTTGTTCGGGATCGAACCGGCGGGCGGTCACGAGGTCGTGCAATCGACCGAGGAATTGCTGCTTTCGATCGAGGCCAGCCGCGCGGCGGGGTTGGTGAACCAGACGTCGCACGATCTTGTGGGCAGAGCCTTCTCGTTCAACGATCTCCAGGCCCGGCACGTCATGGTGCCGCGGACCGAGGTTGTGGCGATATCGATTGACGCATCGCTCGATTCCGTGATGCAGATGGCATCTGACACCTCGCACACACGCCTGCCGATCTACAAGGACGACAACGACCACATGGTGGGGATCATCAAGGTGAAGCGCCTGATGCCGTTGTTTCTGGCCCAGGTCGAGGCCGAGGCAATTGCGCGCACCGCCAAGGTGGTGATTGGCGAGAACGGTCAGGACCCGATCATCGCGTCCGCCCGGGAGGCCGAGGAATCTGCACACAAACGTGTCGAAACGTTCAACATCCGGGATTACATGATGGAGCCGATGCTGGTGCCGGAGACGTTGGCCGCGTCGAAGGTGTTGACGCAAATGCGCGAGAACCAGATTCAGATGGCGGTTGTGATCGACGAGTACGGCGGGACTGCCGGTATCGTCACGCTCCAGGACATCGTTACGCAACTGGTCGGGCGCGTTCAAGACCACGACGATGAGGCCGATCACAACAGCCACACGGCCGACGGCATCCTCCACCTCGATGGCCTGACCGGATTGGTCGAGTTGCGCGAGCACTACGACATCGACCTGTTCAACGAGGATTACGATGTCGAAACACTTGGCGGCTACGTCTTCTTCGTGCTCGGCCGACCGGCAATTCTAGGCGATCAGGTGGTGGCGCCCAGCGGGCAGCGGCTGGTGGTCGAGGATTTGGATGGATTGCGGATATCGCGCATCCAGATCGTGCCGGCAGATTATGCCGAATCGGAGACAGCGTCTCCGGAACTCGTCGCCACCTCGAGTCGACCGGCGGCCTGACGTTGTCATCGCGGAGTGGCCCCACGGGTGAACGACCATTGACTGGCGATAAGGCGGACGCAACCGCCGCCACAACCTCACGTCGGTCCACCGGACGTTCCGCCGCCGAGTACGCGCTGCTCGGGTTGATCGCACAATCCGCATTCGGCAAAATCCATGGGTACGACCTTGCGCGATCGTTTGCCGAGAGCGGATTGGGGCGCATCCTGCGGCTCGAATCCGGAATGCTCTACCACTTTCTCAAGAAGATGGTCCGGGCCGGGCTCATCACCTCGACGCTTGAGCATCAGGCGGGACGACCGGATCGACAGGTCCACGGTCTGACAGGCGAAGGCCGCGATGCGCTGCACGCGTGGATTTCGGCCCCGGTGCGCGCGACCCGCGAAATCCGGCTCGACTTCCTGATCAAGCTGTACCTGGCGCGCGGACTCGATCCGGCACGGGCGATCGCGCTGGTAGCGGATCAACAGTCGGTCATGCGGACTCGCGCGGCGCGCCTCACCGAGCAAGTCGACGATGTTCAGGGGGACGACGTGGACAACGCGTTTGGCGACACCGTGCTGCGGTTACGGCTTGCGCAGACACGGGCGGCGCTCGATTGGCTGGAGGGGCTGCCGGAGTCGAATTGACCCGATTGGGCTGCATCGGATGCGGCAGTGCTCGTCGCGACATGAAAACACTCGCTTGCCATCGACGGTTGCGCCGGATACGATTGTCTCCCTATTCAATGGCTGACTATCGAGAGCGGCTCCACGCGAATGCGGACGCGAGGAAGGGAATGGTGGAAGTGGGACGACACGCAATGCGAGTTTTCGTGGGACTCACTTTGGCAGCGGGGTCGTGGATGGGATTAGCCGTGTCTGGGTCGTTGAGCGCGGCGCAGATTGACTGCGGATCA
>JACCUV010000019.1 GCA_013698495.1 Chloroflexia bacterium | reverse complement strand
CATGCCGCGGATGCGGTCGTCATTGGACGGCGCGCCTGGGCCACAGGCCCGTTGGCGAGAGGAGCCACATCATGCGCAAGGGTCCAAACACACCCTTCCGGTCTTTCATCGTTTCACTCTTGCTGGTCGCGACCATCGCCGGTACAACCGTTTCGGCCTCCCTGGACCAGGATTCGGGTTTCATCGAGCACGTTGACGGCGTACCGATCGGTTCTCAACCACCGTTCGTTGCAGACCGCGACGTTTAGCTCATCGAGCATGTCGACGGTGTGCCAATCGGCTCGCACCTGGCGGAGTCCCAGGATCAAGGCGTCGAATACATCGAACACGTCGATGGCGTGCCGATTCGTTTGCACCGTGAGGACTTTTACGTGCAAATCGAGCCGTTCGATTCCTGTTTCCCGCCCCAGTACCGTGCTGGTTATCGAGCCGGCTAATGTACGGTCGCCAGCAAGGCCGAGATGCCTGACTGTCCTTGAAAACAGGGAAAGCCGTGCAGCCTTGGGGCTTGCGCGGCTTTCCTTGTGGCGCATGAGCCTTGAACCGCGAGTGCCGCCCCTGTTCGTTGGTAGCCAAGTGCGCGAAGATGTCGGGAGGCTCAGACAGAAGCAGTCCGCGAGGAGACCGGCCATGACTCATTCGACCAGGCGACCACTCAAAATCGGAATCATGTTGCCGGAATCGGAACGCGAAATGGCCGGCGAGACCGCTGGCTGGTCCGACTTCCTGGCGATGGCGAAGACAATCGAGAACATCGGCTTCAATTCGCTCTGGTTCGCCGACCACCTGTTGATGACTGTCGAAGGGCACGAGTCGCAGGGCGCCTGGGAGGCATGGTCGATGCTCGCCGCTTTCGCAGCTGTCACCGAGCGGATCGAACTCGCCCCCTTCGTCTGTTGCACGGCCTATCGCAATCCGGCCCTGACCGCGAAGATCGCCGAAACGGTCGACGAAATCAGCGGCGGACGCCTGATTCTCGGGCTCGGGTCCGGTTGGGCGGAACCGGAATACCGCGCCTTCGGCTTCCCGTACGATCACCGCTTCAGCCGCTTCGAGGAAGCGTTCACGATCATCCGCACGCTGATTCGCGAGGGCGAGATCGACTTTCACGGTCAGTACTACGATGTCGAGCACTGCGAGTTGCGGCCTCGTGGACCGCGTCCTCAGGGCATGCCGATCATGGTTGGCACCTTCGGCGCGCCGAAGATGACGCGCCTGATCGCTGAGTACGCCGACATCTGGAATGTCTGGGCCCAACACACCGGCAACCGGGCCTCGGGCATCCCCCCGCTGCGGGACGCGCTGGACGCCGCCTGCGAGGGTGTTGGTCGCGACCCGGCCACGCTCGAACGCACCGTCGCCGTGATGGTCGACTTCCCTGGCGCCTACGGTCGACCGGGCCAGACCGTGCCATCGCTGATTGGCAGTCCGGAAGAGCTGGCCGACGAGATGCGCGCCTACGCCCGCGAGGGCATCTCCCACGTCCAGATTTACCCGGATCCCTGCACCCTCGCCGGCATCGAGGCGCTGGCCCCGATGCTGGAGTTGCTCGACCAGGGCTGAACTCGGCTCGACCACCGCTGTGCCCCGGATGACTGCGAAACCCGATCCGCTCTCCGCTTCGATCCCGGATGAGTCACGTTGGGATAGGTATGACTACCCATCACCATCGGAGTCCGCCAGCCGTCGAAATGAGTAATTCTACCGATGTGTTGCGATTGCTGGGCAGGCATCCTCGAAACGGGAGGTGGCGCCAGTGCGGCGCACCATAAATTCTCACTGAAGGAGGCACGTTGTGGCCCAAGCGGAATTGTCCCGTAGAACCGCGTTGAAGCAGGGAGGAGCTGCCCTGGTGAGTCTTAGTGTGCTGCGCCTGGCCGGACCAGCGCACGCCTTCCAGACCCCGGCGGCGGGCGAGGTGATCCCCTGGCTCGACCAACTGGAACCCAATCCGGCGCCAGAGGCGATCGTGCGGCAGTTGGACTGGGAGCGGCTCGACTCCTGGCTGACGCCCCCAGACCAGTTCTTCGTCATCAAGCACTACAACGAACCTGTCCTGAGCGAGAGCGATTGGCGGCTGGAGATCGGTGGCCTGGTCAGCCAACCGCTGACGCTATCGCTGGACGACATCAGGGCACGGAAGCGCGCGGAAGTGACATTCACGATGGAGTGCTCCGGCAACACCGGGCTGCCATTCTTCAACGGCGGCGTCGGCAACGCGACGTGGGCGGGAACGTCCCTCGCCCCGCTGCTGGAGGAGGCGGGCGTCCTGGAGGAGGGGATCGAGGTCGTCTTCTGGGGGGCGGACGCCGGGGAGCAAGTGCGGGGAGACGTCACGATCACCGAACAGTTCGCCCGCGGCATGTCGTTGGGGGATGCGCTGGCGGCGGACAACCTGCTCGCTTACGAGATGAACGGCGAGCCGCTGCCATCCCTGCACGGATTCCCGCTGCGGCTGATCGCGCCAGGCTGGTATGGCGTCGCCAACGTCAAGTGGCTGACCCGGATCGAGGTGCGCGATGCACGTTTTCAGGGGCACTTCATGGCGCGCGACTACGTCACGATCCGCGAGGAAGAGCACGATGGGGAGGCAGTCTGGACCTTCACCTCGGTCACGCACGACCGGCTCAAGTCCGCCCCCGCCAAGGTGACGAAGTTGGATGATCGCTACAGCATCATGGGCGCCGCTTGGGGAGCGCAAATCGCAGGTGCGGACGTGCGAATCGACGATGGACCCTGGCTACCCGCGACGCTCACGGAAGGAGAGGGCGAGAAATTCGCCTGGGCATTCTGGACCGTCGAATGGGAGTCCCCTTCCTCGGGCGAGCATACGATAACGTCTCGCGCGACCGACGAGGACGGCAATGTCCAGCCGGCGCCGGATGACCCGTTCCTTGCCAGCAAGACGACCTACTGGGAGAGCAACGGCCAGGTGACGCGGCGCGTGCTCATTTCCTGACCCGGAGCGATGGGAGGCCCAACGATAGACCAGGGACACCTAAATGGACTTGATCCGTCGCCATCGTCCAGACGTTCAGGCGACCCCATGACGCAGTGCCCAGGCGGTCGCCGCGGCGCGGGACGACACATCGATCTTGTCGTAAATGTGACGCACGTGAGTCGAGGCCGTGCGCCGGCTGATAAAGAGGAGGGACGCGATTTCACGATCGGTGTTGCCCTTGGCGAGCAAACACAGGACCTCGTGCTCACGTGCTGACAGCAGGCCAGGGCGACAATCCGTTGCAGGTTCAGTGAGGTCCGCCTCCAGCGCCAGCACGGTTGCTTCCCCGAGCGATAGGATTGCGCCTCCGCTCCAGAGGTTAGATGCCTGATCGGGATCGGGAATCGGAGCGATGGTAGCCGGACCGAACGCGGCGAGCCGGTCCCGCAACGGCTGGCCGGAACCGAACGACTCTGCCGCCCGGAACCAGGGTTCGGGCAATCCCAACGCACGCTGCCGATCCATGGTTTCAAGGTCGAAATGAATCCGCCGAGCCTGGTGCAATGATTCTGCTGCTCCGAACAGGACCGCCGCGGTTTGCCACTGTCCGCTCGCTGCCAGCGTGCCCGCCACGCCGCCTAGGGCATAGACCGTGGCGCGGTAATCGGCAAATCCTTTGGCGAGGTCAAGCGCTTCCCGATAGTAGTTGAGCGCCGCGGCAGGATTGTTGCGGGCGCGCGCGACATCTCCCAGGCCGGCGATGGGATGGCTCGCTATGAAGTTGCTCGTTCCGCGAGCGAAGCCGAGGTCGGTTTGTCGATCCAACGCGCGGTCGAAATAGCTTTTTGCGATCTCTATCTCGCCCTGCGAGACCGCGATATTGCCCAAGTGGCCGAGGATCGTGCTTTCGGCGCAGGTCACCCATTGCGCCGGAGGCATCGACCCAACCAGGCTCAGTGCTTCCATCTGAAACGAAGCAGCCTCGTCGAATTTCCCGAGCCGCAGCGCGACAAGACCGCATGTTATGTGAACGATTAGACGCGCCATGCCTTGATCCTGGGGAATGAGATCCAGACCTTCGTCGACGTATGCCCGGGCAAGCGGCTCGTTTCCCTGCATGTGAACGATGCTACCGAGCACGACTATCGCTTTCCCCAATCTCCGCGAGTTTGCAGTGCGACCGAGATTGACTGCCTGTTCCAACCAAGGCCGACCTTCGAAAACGTGACCTTGCATTCCCCAGAAAGACCCAAGCTCACTGGAAAGGTCTATCAAGTCGTCAATGCGGCCCTCATGTTCCAGATGAGCAAGCACGTGCAGGACATCGGCAAGATGAACATGGACGCGATCGAACAGTCGGGCTCCGTCATTCTGGTAAATGGCAGTTTCTGCCTGCCGGGCCAACCCCCTTATGAAATCGGTATGACGATCGCGAATGTTGCCCACATCGACACGAGCATCGAGAAGCTCCTTCGCGAATTGACGAACCGTCTCCAACATCGAGTAGGACGACGTTCCAACCGGACTCACTGCCCGGCGCACCAGGTTGTTCTGGGTCAACGCCGCGACGCATTCCATTACCGACCGATGAGTCGACCGTGGTTCGAGCACCACGACGGCCTCCGCTGCTTCCAGCGTCAACGGACCGGCGAAGATCGCCAGTTGGGCAAGGACAGACTGTTCGTCCGGCTCAAGCAGGTCGTAGCTCCACGAAATGGAATTGCGCATCGATTGATGTCGTGGCGCTTCATCGCCTGGTCCCCCCGCCAACAGCGTCATCCTGTCGGCCAACCGCCGGCGCAGATCGGCCGGGGAAAATGCGCCGATTCGTGCCGCCGCAAGTTCAATCGCCAGCGGCAAGCCATCCATCTGACGGCATATTTCGGCAACGTCGGGTGCGTTTTGGGTGGTCATGACGAAACTCGCGCCACTCGCCTGTGCGCGCTCGACGAACAGGCGCACAGTCTCGATGTCCTGGAGTTCGGTTGCTGTTTGGAGATTC
Organism: Chloroflexia bacterium; assembly: GCA_013698495.1. Lineage (GTDB taxonomy): Bacteria > Chloroflexota > Chloroflexia > Thermomicrobiales > UBA6265 > JACCYX01. The sequence continues at coordinate 6,477 of JACCUV010000019.1, read as the reverse complement.
AGAGTATTTGGAAGCGCCATCGCCGGAACGGCAAAGACACGCTCCCCCGAAATGCGCAAAGTTGAGCGGGACGTCGCCAAAACTTTGAGTTCGGGGCATTGCCGGAGGAAGTTGGCGACGAGTTTCCCCGCATCCGGCAACTGTTCGACGTTGTCGAGGATCAGCAATGCTCTGGCCCGACCAAAGACCGCCACAAGTTCCCGCTCGACCGTCCGATCGGACATTCGACGCAATCCGATCGCCCTGGCGATCGCGGCTGGAACTCGCTCGCTCGATTGCACCGACGCCAGAGCGACAAACCAAACTGTGTCAATTGCCGCGCTTCGGTCCGCTACCTGAAGCGCCAAACGCGTTTTGCCGACGCCTCCGGGACCGGTCAACGTGACCATGCGCACCTCCGGGTGCTTCAACATCGCACTGATCGCGGCGATCTCTCGACCGCGGCCAATGAAGGAAGTAAATGGCCGTGGCAGATTCTCCCCGCCAGTCACGAGCGGAAGAGGCATGGTCCCGATCGGGTCCGGCGAGGGGCTGTTCTTCATATCCTGGCTCGTTCACGGAACGCGTTGACTGACCCAAGCGCATAATGATGACTGTGATTCGGAATGTCAAACACATCCTGGCGCCAAACTGTATACATCTGCCTGCCATTTTCGTGGAGGCTGGTGCATAATGGAAAGGCTCTACGGAATCGATGCTCACGGGGTCCGGCGCGTGTGCGCCAAAAAGGGTTTGCGGAACCCGGCGATACGAATTGCCGGGAGTGTGAACGGTTCCACTCGGGAGCGAAGCGAGTATGGGAGGTAACGCAGTGGCTTCTTCGTTCGATCCGCAACCGTTTCGTCGTCGGACCAATCGTCGTTCCATAGTGAAGGCGGCCGGGGCCGCGGCCGCCGCATCCACTCTGGGACTCGGTACACCTTTGCTGCGGCGCGCCCATGCGCAGGAGAGCGTCAAGGACCAGATTCTGGCGATACCCGGTCCTGGCGCCGGAGCTCCAAGCGAAGCCGATATCGAACGTGTCGGTGAACTGAGCCTCAATACCGACAAGCAGGGCGCTTTCGAAGGTCAAACAGTCGTCTTCCAGGGCCTGAGCAACGCCGGATTCCATGTCAACGTGTTCCGGCCGATTAGCCGGGCGTGGGAGGAAGCAACCGGCGCGACGATCGAATGGATCGAGGTTACCCAGGCCGACTCTTATCCCCGGATGTCGCAGGCGTTCGCCACCGGCAACGTCGAATTCGATATCATCGAGGGCTCTGGCGGCTGGGAAGGCGAGATGCTCGGCGGCGGATACTGCGTGCCGATGCCGGATTCCGTTCTCAACGCCCCCGAATACGACTACGACGACATCGTGCCCTATCTCCAGAGTCCAACCCGGACGTGGGATGGTGTGACCTATGGCGCCTCGGTCGATGGCGACATGCACCACTTCAACTACCGCAAGGATGTCTTCGCCAGTGAAGATTTGGCCGCGGAGTGGGCGTCCTCGGGCGGCGAGGGCGACTTCGCGCCACCCACGACCTGGCAACAGGTGCAGGCATACTCGCAGTTCTTCCAGGGCAAGACCGATCCCGATGGCCTGCCGACCTACGGCATCCTCGATCCGCTTGCCCGCTCTGGTGGCGTGGGCACCTACTTCTTCTTTAGCCGGGCCAGCTCGTACGCCAAGCACCCGGACGACCCGGCCTTCTTCTTCGATCCGGAAACGATGCAATCGAAGATCAACAGCCCAGCCTTCGTGCGGGCCCTTCAGGACATGATCGATGCCATACCCGGAGCGCCGCCAGACCAGCAAAATGCCGATCTGCTCAAGACACTTGGCGACTTCCTGGCCGGAACCGGCACAATGGCGCACTGGTGGGCCGATATCGGGGCCAACGAGTACGCCTCCGACCAGTCTGTCGTTCAGGACAAGGTCGGGTTCAGCATCCTGCCCGGGTCGCCGGATGTGTACAACTACGGCACCGGCGAATGGGACACGATTGAGGGCAACAACTTCGCGCCGTACCTCGCGTTCCTCGGTTGGGGTCTGTATGTGACCACGGCGGGGGAAGAACGCGGTGTCTCCGAGGCGGCCTGGGACTTGGTCAAGCACCTCAGCTCCAAGGATATTTCGCTCTGGATGAATGTCTACCCCTCGGGCATGAATCCGTCGCGGGAGAGCCATTTCAACGCCGCTGACTGGACCGCGGGCGGGTATCCGGAAGCGGATGCGCAGGAATATCTCGATTCGATCGCGGACTCGTATAACCACCCGAACCGGATTGTCGATTTGCGTATTCCGGGGCAAGGCGAGTACTGGATCGCCGCCGAAGACGAGTGGACGCGCGCGATTTCCGGCGAACTCTCGCCGCAGGAGGCAATGGACAATGCCGCCGCGAGGTGGGAGGAAATCACGGACCGCTACGGACGCGATGCCCAGCGGGAGCTTTACACCGCCTCGCTCTAGGTCGGAGGCGATGACTTGATTGTGATATGACGACCCGGCGAACTTCGTAGGGGCGGTACCGCCAGCGACCAGAGACAACACTTGCATCGACCCGGATCTGGTCGATGGTGTGTCCGCCCGTTCCATCGCGGTACGACACGGGCGGACACCCATGCATCGCGACCTGCCATGCGTTTCCCTTGTCGGGGGGTACCGCCCCTACGAGATCGTGGCGGTTCCCAATCCGGGCAGGGGCGGCCCAACTGTACGAAACTGATCCATATGCTCGACAACGCAAGTTCCCGGGAGTAGATACCCATGGAGAACCCAGCCGGCTTGATACCGGCCGCTCGCTGGCAAAAAGCGCTCTTTGTGCTCCCGGCTTTCCTCCTCACCTTCTTCATCGTCATTTTCCCGACTGTGTTCGGAATCCTCGTCAGCTTCACCAGTTGGACGCGTACGGGAACGACCCTCGACGGCCCCGGTTCGGGATTTGTGTTGTTTCGCCTCGGGGACATGGTCCGCGACATCTCGGAGGCGATCCGCTCGACCTGGAACGGGATCGACAACTTCCGGCGGATGGCCGGTGACGACGCCTTTCGGACCGCGCTCAAGAACAACCTGATCTTCGCCTTCATTGGCGTGCCGCTGCAGTACCTCGTGGCCCTCGGCCTGGCGCTCCTCCTCAATCAGCAAATCCGCGCCCGCAAATTCTACCGAGTCGTTTTCCTGCTGCCCTTCATGATCAGCCCGATCGCGATCGGCTGGATGATTGGCAAGGCGATGTTCGACGCCCGGTTCGGTCCGTTCGCCAGGATTGCCCGCGAGCTAGACATCACCCTCGCCTTTTACGACACCGGATTCAAGGCCGTCTCGTGGCTGATCGTGATCAGCGCCTGGTACGCGATTCCGTTCGTGATGGTGATGCTGCTGGCTGGACTCCAGGCGATGCCGGGGGAGATTTTCGAGGCGGCGAAGATCGATGGCGCCGGTCGCTGGCGCACGTTCGTCGTCATGACGTTTCGGCTGCTCCTGCCCGTGAGTTTGACCGCCGTGATTTTGCGGATCATCTTCGAGTTCAAGCTGATCGACATCATTTACGTCGTCACTGGCGGTGGTCCCGGCGACGCCTCGCAAACACTCTCGCTCTACATTTACAAGGATGGCTATCTTTCCGGCAACATTGGCTACGCGACAGCGTTGGCAGAGGTCTTCCTGATCTTCGTGATCGTCGTCATTTCACTGTTGCTGGTGACCGTCGGAAGGAAGATTCGCTCGCTGTATTGATGGCGTGGCAAGCGCGGGGCCTTGACTCGCTGACTACATTGGCCGGCACAAGACCGGCCACTACCGGACGTGGTACGGAGGGGCAGTGGTGCACAATCCGAAATGGCTTCAAATCACAACCTACGCGTTGCTCGCGTTTTGGCTGGTGATCGCCCTCTTCCCGCTCTACTGGATGATCACGCTTTCGTTCAAGAACCTGGTCTTGATCACGACTGGCCCGTTCTTTTTCCCCTGGATCGACTATTCCCCAGTCACGCTCGGATGGAGCGACCTGTTCGAGAGCGGACAGCGGAATCGCTTCCTGACCGCGATGCGCAACAGCCTGATTTGCGCGATCGGGTCGGGGCTGCTCTCGCTGGTGCTGGGCTCGATGGCCGGATACGGGCTCTCGCGATTCAGCTACAAGGTTGGAATCTGGCGGAACCGCGATATCTCATTCTTTTTCCTGTCGCAGTTGATTCTGCCGCCCGCCGCCGTGATTCTGCCGTTGTACATCCTGTTTGTGGAGTCGGGTCTCTACGATACGTTGTTCGGCCTGACCCTGCTCTACACAGTGGTGGGTCTACCGATCGTGATCTGGATCATGCGCGACCAGTTCAACAGCCTGCCCGTGGAACTGGAACAGGCCGCGCTCGTCGACGGCCACAGCGCCCTCGGAGCTTTCCTCAAAATTGCCACGCCAATCGCGGCCCCGGGGATGGTTGCGGCTTTCATCCTGGTCGTCATTTTCAGTTGGAACGAGTACCTGTTTTCGGCGGTTTTGACCTCGCGGACCTCATACACCTTGCCCCAGCTTGTCGCCACTCAGGTCAGCAGTCAGGGTGTCAAGTTCTGGACGATGGCGGCGGTCGGCACGGCCACGGTCGCGCCGCTGCTCGTGATCGCTATCATGCTCGAACGCTACATCGTGCGCGGCCTCACCGCCGGCGCCGTGAAGTAACGCCTTCCCTGGCAACAGCTACCTCGTAGGGGAGGGCCCGCGTGCCCTCCCGCACTACTCTCGCGTTTCGCTACCGCTTCGGCGCCCGGAAACCCGCGTTTTCGGCATCCTCGGCGGTCGCGAAGCACCATTCCGAAATCGTCGCCTGATACGATGCCCGACCGGGTGCGTGATAGATCATCGAGCCGGCGTTCCCCTTGATCGGATAGTCGGTTGGGCATTCCCTGGTACCGTCACCCTTGACCGATCCGGCGTAGAGGGATTCATCGCTTTCGTGAGTTGAGTCGTCCAACGTGAGGTGGGCATCGACGTCTTCCTGGGATTCGAGCGCGGCCACGACCTCGGCGCCAGCCGTCAATTGCTCGCCGCCCTCCGGCGACGCGTCGGCGTATTCACTGGCGACATCGTCCGGCGCCAGGTGCTGGAGCGACTCGATGTCGTCGTCTCCACTACCGAAATCGTCACCGCCAACCTCTGCTTCGGCTGTGAGCGATTGCTCGTCATCTCCGGGTTCGGCGTGTTGAATCGTCGTCGTGGGTTGCGGTTCGTCGACAGCGGCGATCGCGGTTGTGTCTTCGGTCGATGCCCGGTCGGCGGCGGGCGCCGCTCCGCCGCCACCAGCGGCGCGATTGCGATGCCCGGCCGGGGCCCTGTAGCCCGCCGCCATGGCATCGGCCTCGGTTGCGAAGCACCACCCGGCCTTCGTGCCCTGATACGAGGGAATGTCTGGCAGATGGTAGATCTTTGACGAAGCGTTGCCTTTGACCGGGAAATCGGCGGGACAGCCGCCGCTGTCATCGCCTCGCTTGCGTCCGCCTGTCGCGCTGCCGGTCGCGGCGGCGCCGACGCCTGCCCCGCTTGCCGCCGCACCGCTGGATGGAACTCCTGCATCGTCGCGGGCGCCGGATGTATCGAAATCGGCGGAGTCGCCACCCGACCCGTCCGCGAGGAATTCCCCGTCGGTCTCGGCTGGCACGGCGCTCGCGGCGTCCATCATGTCGGTTGGACTGGTTCCGATGTCGTCGGCTACGCAGGGGGCCGACTCGGCGCCCTGTGCGGCTGTGAAATCGAATCGCCGCTCCTCGGCATCGTCCAGGTAGCTGAGATCGGTCGTGTTGATGTCGCTGGTCCCGAACAAGCCAATGTACTCCTCGCTTTCGGCAGCACCCTGGCCGCCGAACTCGGTAGCCTCAAGTTCGCCGGTGGCTCCTCGCTCCTCGGTCGTTTCTGCAGTGGCGGCATCGACATCGGTGGAGGATTCGAGATCGAGGTTCGCGGATCTGCCGACGAATTCATCGGGCACGCCTGGGGTTTCGAATTCGGCATCGCTCAGCGCGGCGTTGTCGAGGGCGTCGCCTGGGCGTTCATCTCCGGCGACACTGGCGCCTTCGACCGCGTAGTCGGTCACCTCGTTCTCGATTTCCTGAATTGAATCTGCATCCGTCGACTCAACGTCGGTTCCGGAATCTACGCCACTGTCCTCGGGCGATTCGGTTCCGAAGTCAGACTCCGTTTCCTGACCCATGGTGATCCCCGGGTCGTCCTCATCGACGATCCGCATTCCCTGTTCCTGGGTGGCCGAGGTTGTGTAGTCGGAAGCGTCGTGCACAGGATCGCTCAGCGAACCATTCTCCTGGTCGACCAGATCTGTTGCCGCACTCACGCTCGCATCGCCAGCGAACTCGGTGTTCTCACCGTCCAGGTCCTCGAGTGAGCCAAGTTCGCCAGCATCGAGATCGCCAGCATCGTTGACCCCGAGGTCGCCAACCGTTGTCCCGGTCGAGTCAATGTCTTCGCCCTCGTCGACCGGCGGGAGATC
>JACCUV010000014.1 GCA_013698495.1 Chloroflexia bacterium | reverse complement strand
GGGATCACGTTGATTCGGGATCCACCATGGATCATCGTCGGCACGACGGTGTTGCGGGTTTGAGCGTGGAGGAAGCGACGCTCGTAGTCGTTCAACGGCAGCCTCGAAAGCGGCTCCCACGTCGGGGGATCGGTCAACAGCGCTTCGGCCACCAACGAGGCTGCCTCACCGCCGAGCACGGCCGCGATGCCTTCGAGCATGGCCCGCACCGGTTTGACAATGACCGTCGGCGGCTCCCAGGCATGCAGCCGTTCAAGTGCGATTCCGAGATTACGAAAGGCAGTATTCTCCAACGGCACAGACGCGTGGCCGGGACTGCCCTTTACGGTCATCCGCAGGCGGGCGCTGCCCTTTTCCGCGACCTGGCAGCCGATGAAGTCGACTCCGGCAACGGTCAGCGGTTCGCCGCCCCCCTCGTTGATCGCGAATTCGGCGTCGATCAGATGCCGACGATTGCTCCAGACCCACTCGGCCCCGAACACTCCCCCCTCTTCCTCGTCGGCGAAAGCGCAGAAAATGACATCGCGGGTCAGCGGCGGGTTCGCCCGTTTGAGCGCCAGAAAAACGGCCAGGCTGGCCGCGACCTGACCCTTCATGTCGAGCGCGCCCCGTCCATAAACGTAGCCGTCGAAGATGTCGCCGCAGAAGGGGTCGTGATCCCACTTCTCAGGCTCCACGGTCACGACATCGGTGTGGCCCATCATCATCACCGGTCGACCGGTTGGGTTTGCGGCCCTCAGGCGGCTGACGATCGTGGCGCGAATTGGGGCGGATTCGACGATGTCGTACGCGATGCCCTCGGCGTCGAGGACTGCGGCGATGTAGTCGGCGGCGAGCCGTTCGTTGCCGGGCGGGGTTTGGGTGTCGAGACGGAGGAGACCCTGGAGCAGTGCGATCGCCTCCGCTCGGAGCGAGGCGTCAAGCGCGGGGTCGGCGGCAATAGTCGGCATCCGGGCGGCAACTCCTTGAACCCTGACAGTACACGAGGGCTCGGATCTGGTAGTGGCCGCGCCTTGTGCCGGCCAACGTCAACATTGTCCTTTGCGCACAGGTTTCGAGGCAAGTAGCGCCACGACGCTCCAGGCATTCCACGAAGGTCCTGACGCAAATGAATCCGTACGTACATTGACAACAAGGAACATTTCTGATAGGATGCAATCCTACCGTTAGATTGACCAGGAGGGGCACATGACTGCTCTCGATCCACCGGTGCGGTAAGGGTCGGAATTCCGGCCAAGACGAAAGTATCTGAAATTTTAGCGCCTGTCACGACAATCATGGCAGGCGCTTTTTGCACTCCGCGCACTCAATTTCACTCAGCGGATGTGAGCGGAGCGCCAGGTTGAATAACACGTCAAGCATTGGTTGACACCTTCTCAAGACGTCACTCTGGTCCTGAGCGGAGTCGAAGGAAGGAAGAGTCGGCCCCGCTGGATACTGGCGAAGCCGGTCCGCGTCAGAATGACGACCTGACGGCTGTCACCATGCCAATGTATCCATGGCACGCCATTGAGTGGTTGTTGGTGCACGAATTATCCAGTTCCCCCACCGTGGGTGTACGATGACGCCTTGAACGGCGGCGCCAACGGCGCCCATCGGGGCCGACGTCGAAAGGAGCGAACGCCATGGAGCGAGCGACAGACGCATTTCTCACAGATGTCCGGGCAATCCTCGCGGAGGATGGTCCCAACGAGCAGGGCATCGCGCGACTCGCCGAACGGATGCGGACCCTGGTCCGCGATCCGGACATTCTGGCTACCCACGAGGATTTCGCATCCTCAGTCGCCTCGGGGCAGTCGTCGGCAGGGCTCTATTCAGACACCGGGCGCAAATCGCTGGTGGTCTACACCGACGATTCCGGCCTCACGCTCGTCCGCTCGCGATTCGATCCCGACGAGGCGACGCCGATTCACTCGCACGGCACGTGGGGAATCGTTGGTCTCTACGCCGGTCGCGACCGGCATCAGGCGTGGGGAAGGCGCGACGGCGGGGAAGGGACGGGCCACGCCGTCGTCGAACTGATCGAGGAGCGTGTGCTCGAACCCGGCGATGTTGTCGTCATTCCCCACCCCCCGCGGGACATCCACCGCCAGCAGGGGTACGGGGGAGAGTCGGCCTACGAATTCGTCCTCTTCGGCGCCAACGCGATGGTCATACCGCGCCTGATCTTCGACCCAGAGAACGACCGCGCCCGCGAGGTGATACCGGGTCAGCAATAAAGCGACGGCGTTGAACAGGCTCTGGCTACAAGAGGCCGCGAGCCATTCCCGATGATGGGCGCCACAAGCGCCGAGGACCACGATTCCGCTTGAGTTGGTACCATTGCCTGAAGGATTCCAGAAAGGGCAAGGCGGACGATGAACCAACTTTTTTACGGCGACAATCTGGACATCCTGCGGGACCGCGTCGCGGATGAGTCGGTCGATCTGATCTACCTCGATCCTCCCTTCAACAGCAACCGCAACTACAACGTGCTGTTCCAGGAGAAAAGCGGAGAAGACTCGGCCTCTCAAATAGAGGTATTCACCGACACCTGGGCGTGGAACATGGACGCCGAGTACGCCTACAACGATCTCACGACCAGTCCCCCGGCCAATGTGGCGGCGATGATCGAAGCGATGCGGCAGTTCATCGGCGCCAATGACATGATGGCGTACCTCGTGATGATGACGCAGCGGATCAAGGAACTGCATCGTGTCCTGAAACCGACCGGCAGCCTCTATCTGCACTGCGACCCTACTGCTAGCCACTACCTGAAAATCCTCCTCGACACAGTGTTTGGGAAAGACCGTTTCCTTTCAGAGATTAGCTGGCGTCGCACAGGCGCCCATAGTGATGGAAAGCAGGGGCGAAAGAACCTTGGACATATCCGTGATG
>JACCUV010000419.1 GCA_013698495.1 Chloroflexia bacterium | reverse complement strand
GATGGGGTTCTTGTGGGTGTGTAGCGGTATACTGCGTGCGTGTCGGGGCTTGTGCGAGTTCGGGACGACCCGCTTGGACTTGTGGCCCGTTTTTGCCGAACGAAAGTGAGATTGGTGACCGAAGCTGTAATTGTCGATACCCGTGTTCTCAAAGGCGCGTCGTTGGCCAGGCGCTTGCGCAACGAGATCGCCGCCGCCAAGGTTCACCTCGCGGCCCTCGGCGGGGCCACGCCGATCCTGGCTACGCTGCTGGTAGGCGACAGCGCACCGGCGCTCGCCTACCGAGCATCAATCGATCGTACGTTCCGGAAGGTGGAAATCGAACACCGACCGGTGGAGTTGCCTGCGACAACATCGAGCGATGACCTTGTCGCTGCCGTCGAAGCCCTGAACGGCGATCCCGAAATCACCGGCATCCTGGTGCTTATGCCACTGCCCGGCGTACTCGACCCGCACCTCATCCTCGAACATCTCTCGCCGCTCAAGGACGTCGATGGCATCACGCCCACCAATGCCGGCCGCCTTCATCTCGGCCTGCCCTCGCTCCGGCCGAGCACGCCGGCGGGTGGTCTGCAACTTCTCGACTTTTTCAACATCGAACTTGAAGGCGCCAAAGTCACCGTGATCGGCCGGAGCAATGTTGTCGGCAGACCGATGGCCACACTCCTGACTCAACGACATGCCACGGTGACACTTTGCCACCGTCGGACCCGAGACCTCGCCGCCGAAGTGCGCGGAGCCGACATCGTGTGCATTGCCGCCGGCTCCGCCGGTCTCGTTACCCCAGTAATGGTGAAGCCGGGAGCAGTCGTTCTCGACTTTGGGGTGAACGTGAACGAAGACGGCAACATTGTTGGCGATGCCGACTTCGAGGGGCTGCTCGGCATCGCCGGCGCGATCACGCCGGTGCCGGGCGGTACAGGACCGGTCACGGCCCTCGTCCTCGCCCGCAACACGCTGGCGGCCGGATTCGCCGCCCTCCAGGGTTCGCTCGACGTGGTCCTGTTCGAGCTGCCCGATCACCTGCGGTTGGTGACGGAAGAGCGGTAGTAGCACGGCATACGCCCACTCGCTGCCGACTGATCCACGTGAATCTCCGTTGAATCGGCCGACGACATCGTGCTAGACTTGCGCCCGCACGATGGGGTGTCGTCTAACGGTAGGACGCCTGTCTCTGGAACAGGTAGTTGGGGTTCGAATCCCTGCACCCCAGCCCATATTGGCCGAAGAATGACCGGTTCCAGTGGAACCGGTTTTTCGCGTTCGACGACTCTTCAGGATTCGAGGATCGTCGACGAGAGTGCGGGTTTGAATCGGATGTCGGAATGGTGGACATGTTTGCGGTGGTCGGTGGAAGAAGTCAAGATTCCTCCTTCATCCGAATGACAAGATCCGCTCTGCGACGACGTTTCAACCTCCATGCACTTCGCAGAAGTGGGCTCCGCGCCGGCGACGAGTTTCCTGTGGACTACGCGAGGCGCCACACCGTCCCATCGCGGACCTCCGCCGCTGGCAAACTGGCGAGAACCGGATGGTCGAGCAACGAGGCATCGGTGGATGTCACCAGGAGCTGGCAGTCGCACTCGGCAACCGCCGTCAACAACATGTTCCGGTGAACACTGTCGAGTTCGGAGAGCACATCGTCGAGCAACAGAATCGGGCGCTCGCCGGATTGTTGGTCAATGACGTCGATCTCGGCCAACCGGTAGGCCACAACGCCGAGGCGCTGTTGACCGCGCGATCCAAAGGCTGCCAACTCCCGCTCGCTGATCATGAACACGAAGTCATCGCGGTGCGGACCGACCACGGTCATGCCTCGCCGAAACTCTTCGCCGCGCGCTTGCTCCACGGCCGCCTGAAATTGTGACGCAACGACGTCACGGTCTCGCTTCACCTCGCCAACAAGGCTTCCCGGGTAGATCGGCAATTTCGGAACGTAGGCGATCCCGATCTCAACATCGTCGACGAGCACTGCCGACCTCGCCCTCACGAGGTCGGCGATACGTGCGGCAATCATGTGACGGTAGGCCATCACCGTTGATCCGGCCGCCACCAGTTCCTCGTCCCAGAACGAGAGTTCCGTGACCGCGCCGATGTCCCGGCTCGAGCGGCGCACGCGCGCGAACTGCTTGAGCAATTGATTCCGCTGGCTGAGCACTTTGCCATATTGCGTCAGGGAGGTGAGATAGGCGCGGTCGCATTGCGAGATCAGGATGTCGATCTGACGCCGACGTTCGGACGGCGCGCCAGACACCAGGAAGACATCTTCCGGTGAAAACAGCACACACTTTATCGCGCCGACACTATCGTGGGCCCTGACCGGCCGACTATCGAGCAGGAACTGCTTGTGGATGACGCTCTGACGTTCGGGGTCGAGTTCCAGGCGAATCCCGGCCGAGCCGGGTCCGTCACGAGTCTCGAATCCCGCGTCAATCCGAACATACGGCCGAACGCCGTACTCCGATCCGCTCGACCAATTGACGATTTCCCGGTCAGCTGCCGCCCGCGGCGATCGAGTGGTCGACAGCATTACCAGCGCTTCGAGCAAGCTGGTTTTGCCGCTTGCGTTTCTGCCTGAAATGCGGAGCCCAGGTCGAGGGATGTCCAACTCCATGTGCGAGTACAACCGGAACTGGTCGAGTTCAAGCCGGCTGAGGTGCATGAAGACTTCCCGCCGGCCTGGCTCGGCTATTGCCCGCCGATGACCATTGGCATGATCACATGGGTGTAGGACTCGTTACCACTGGGCCGGATGATGCCCGCTTGCGTGGTTCCGTTCAGGCCAAGCGTGACCTGCCCGTGTTTGAGCACCGAAAGGACATCGGACAGGTATCGGCTGTTGAAGGCAATTTGCACTTCACCTCCCGACACACTGGCGTCGACAAAGCTGTGGCTATTGCCGCGCTCGGCAGCGTTGGCGGTGACCTCGACATTGCCCGGCGTGAGGTCATCCTCGCCAGGCGAAATCACGAGGCGGATGACGTCGTTGTTCTCACGAGCGAAATAGCTGGCCCGGCGAACCGCATTGAGCAGAATTTCACGGCTCAGATCGACTCGCGTCGCAAACTCCTTTGGCACAATTTGCCGTACATCGGGGAACGTGCCTTCAATCAGGCGCGACACCCACTCAGTGTCCCCAATCCGTGCCATCACCTGACTCTTGTTGGGGGTGACTGCCAGTCGAATCGTTTCGTCGAAATCGCCAATGATCCGCGCAAGTTCGCGATACGCCCGCGCCGGCACGATCAGGTCGGTTCGTTCCTCGACCGATGATGCCAGCGCTCCTTCGTTCACCGCCATGCGGAATCCATCGGCCGAAGCCAGGGTCACCTGATCGCCTTCAAATCGGGTCAGGACTCCAGCGAGAACAGGTCGGGAATCGTCGCTGGCGGCGGCAAATTCGACGAGAGAGATCAGCTCGCGAAGGTTTTGGGCTTCGATTTCGACACCGAACCCTTCATCGCCAATTGACGGAATCACCGGAAAGTCTTCGGCATCGATCCCGTTGATCGTCGCCTCGTCCCGGCCCGATTGCACGGTCAGCGCCATGCGCGTCATGTCGACCGTCAGCTCAACCCCTCCGGCCGGAAGGGTGTTGACGAACTCGCCAAGCAGGCGCGCGTCGATCGTGATCCGACCCTCTTCCTGAATGTCCGCCTCAATCCAGGTCGTCACTCCGATCTCAAGATTCGTGGCCGCCACACGCAACCGGCCATCGTCTGTGGAGAGCAGGACGTTGCTCAGGACCGGCAGCGACGTGCGCGTAGCCACCGCTCGTCCAACCCTGCCCAGCGCTCGCTGAAAATTTTCCTGAAGGCACGAAACCCTCACCCGCTAACCCCATTCACTCCCGTCAGATTAATCGGTCTGAAGTTTAGCACGCCGACCCTGCCGCCACGGGTGTCGGGAGGCCATTTCCCAGACTTTCCAGGGTATTGCAAAGTGAGATCATTTGTTCTATACTCCTTTTAGAACATTCGTTCTTTCCCTATTCAAGGAAGGCGATCTCCATGGCAACAACGGCCACGTTCGACCCGGCGCGGTACCTCTCGCTCGTCAATGGCAGGGAATACCTCGAAGTCAAATGGCGTCTCGTCTGGTTGCGAAGCGAGCATCCGGACGCAGTGATCGATACCGACCTTGTTTCTCACGCCAATGGCGAAGCGATCTTCCGGGCACACGTGACAATTCCCGACCGAGGCTCCTCGACCGGCTGGGGCAGCGAAGACTCCCAATCCTTCGGGGACTATATCGAGAAGGCCGAAACCAAGGCGATTGGCCGGGCGCTGGCGGCACTCGGCTATGGCACACAGTTCTGCGGCGATTTCGACTTCGGCGGCGCCAATGGCCGCGTCGTCGACTCGCCCGTCACCGCGCCTCCGAACAATATCACCGAAGGATCGTTCGAACGACGCCAGCCCGGCAGCGACCTGGCTGCAACGGACAAACAACGCAACCTGATTCAAAAGCTGGGGCGCGATCTCAAACTGACAGGCAGTAAGCTCGATGACCTGACTCGCGAGTGCACGGGCAAGGCATTGACCGACATCAGCCGCCAGAATGCATCGTCCGTCATCGACGCGCTTCATCTGCGGCTGCACCCACCGTCTGTCAAGTCGGCTTGAGGCAGAAGCGAATCAATCTAAAGGAGCAGCACCATGCGAAGTCAAGGCGAAACGAATGGATTGGAAGTACGACTCATCAGGCAAGAAGTTTCCCCGTACCTGGCAACGCCCGACGATTCGCACGGCACGCTGGAGCGCCGCCTCAACGATGGGTACGCGCGCATTGAACAGGCGCTGACTCAGGGTGAAGATGTCACTGCCTGGGAAGATTTCTGGATCGAGCTCCTGCGCCAGTACGAGGCGGCGGTGGATTGCCTTCCGGAAGCTGCCTGACGCACGCCAGCGGTTCAACAACACAAAGACAGGACCACCACTCGAGCGAGCGGTCGTCCCGTCTGCGGTTTCAGGCGTCGATTTCGAGCTACGCTTCGGTAACCGTCACCGTTTGCAGCACGACCGGTTCAGCCGGGGCCGATACTTCCCCACCGCGGCTCTTGCCAACCTTGACGTTGGCGATGGCGTTGACAACCTCCAGCCCGCTCGTGACCTTGCCAAAAATGGTGTAGCTCTTTGGCAACGTGTTGCTCAGGTCGGAGTGGCAAATGAAGAACTGACTGCCGTTGGTGTTGGGGCCGGCGTTGGCCATTGCCAATGTGCCTGGCTCGTAGTTCTTGTTCACCGCTTCATCGGCAAACTTATAGCCGGGTCCACCTGAACCGGACCCGGTTGGATCGCCACCCTGAATCATGAACCCCTTGATGATGCGGTGAAACGGCGTGCCGTCATAGTAGCCGTCCTTGGCCAAACTCACGAAGTTGTTAACTGTGTTCGGGGCATCGCCGGGAAAGAACTCAACGGCTATCGAACCATGGTTAGTTTCGAGCGTCGCGGTATAAGTCTTTTCCGCATCGAGCTGCATTTCGAATGGTTTCGCGTACTGTGCCAAAATCACATACCCTTTCGTGCCCATGACTCCTGAACAGTGTTGGCGCCAAGCTCTGGCGACCGCACTCCCGCCAGGCCCAATGTCTCGGCATTGGCGGCCATGGCTTGAACGACAAACGTAACATGGTCTTCGAATGGAATTCCGAGCGCTTCGGCCCCGGCTGTCAGATCTTCGCGCCTCACGGCTTCCGCGAAGCGACGATCCTTCATCTTCTTGATCACGGACCTTGCCGTGACGTCCGCCACAGCCTTCGACGGCCGCACCAACGCAACCGCGGAAATGAACCCCGTGAGTTCATCCACGGCGAACAACGTCTTCTCCAGAACGGAGTTGCGTGGATAGGCGGGATCGTCCGCATGGCTGAGCACGGCATCGACCACCCATTGAGGATAGCCGAGCCCGTCAAGGACTTTGGCTCCAACGAAAGGGTGCGCGTCCAATCTGGGATGCCGCTCGAAGTCGAAGTCATGCACCACCCCGACAACTGCCCAGGCCTCTTCGGGTTCGCCAAACTTGCGAGCGTAGGCGCGCATGGCCGTCTCCACGGCGAGGCTATGACGACGAAGACTGGGGCTCGTCACCCACTCGGTAAGGAGATTCCAGGCATCGTCCCGTGATTTGCCGTTCAAGTCCGGATACGTAGCCAACCAAATCTCCCGCCAATTTCAAACAACTACTCGACAAACATTGCGTCACCGAACGAGAAGAATCGGTAGCGTCGTTCGATTGCTTGCCGGTACGCCTCGAATAGCTTCTCGCGTCCGGCAAACGAACTCATCATCAGCAAGAGGGACGATTTCGGCAAGTGGAAGTTTGTGAGCATCGCGTCAACTACGTTCCACTCATACCCCGGCGTGATGTAGATACTCGTCATGCCCGAGAACCCTTCCTCTGCACGTTCGCGGCTGTTCGCGCCCCAGGTTTCGAGGGTCCGCGCGGCCGTGGTGCCGACGGCGATGACCTTCGACTTCCGCTGTCGGGCCGCGCCAATGGCCAATGCGGTCGCTTCTGGCACGCGGCACCACTCGCTGTGGATGATGTGATCCTCCGCGTTTTCGGTTGTGACCGGACGGAAGGTGTCGAGTCCTACGTGCAACGTGACAAAGGCGCACTCCACGCCGCTTGTCCTGAGATCTTCGAGCATCGGGTTCGTGAAGTGCAGGCCGGCGGTCGGCGCCGCCGCCGAGCCTGGGTCATGCGCGTACACGGTCTGGTATCGCTCGTCGTCGTCAAGCGTTCGATGAATATACGGTGGGAGCGGCACGCGCCCGAACGACTCAGGATGGCTCGCGAGTTGGGTGTCGAGCTCAACAGTTGCCAGACCTTCGCCGAATTTCTCGATAACCTTCGCCGACGCAATGCTTTTGTCATCAAGACTCTTCGCCGCAAACTCCACGATCTCGCCAATCCGAAGCTTGCGAAACGGCCTCGTCAGGCATTCCCATCGACGTCCTTCCAATTCCCGAAGCAGCAGCATTTCGACTTCGCCTCCGGTCGTCCGCCTGCCGACGAGACGCGCAGGTAACACCCTGCTGTCGTTCATGACCAGCAGATCGCCGGGCCGCAACAAGTGAGGCAAATCGGTGAAACGACGGTGAGCCACATCGCCGGACTGCCGATTCACGACAAGCAACCGACTCCCCGAGCGATCGGCCAGGGGTTCCTGAGCGATGAGCTCCGGCGGCAAGACGTAGTCGAAGTCGGACATCGCCAATCGCGGTGGTTGTTGTTCGGTCACGTCGTCCCCTGGAAGAGCGATGGCTGGTTCGGACGCTCATCCGGAAACACGATCCCAAGATGCTCGTAGGCGCGTCGCGTCGCCACCCGGCCCCGGGGCGTGCGCTGAAGGAAACCGAGTTGAATCAGGTACGGCTCGTACACGTCCATGATCGTATCCGCTTCCTCGCTCGTCGCTGCGGCGAGCGTGTCGATCCCGACCGGTCCACCGTCGAACTTGTCGATGAGCGAGACGAGGATCCGCCGATCTGTCTCGTCCAGACCGAGGACATCGATTTCGAGGAGTTCGAGCGCGCGATTCGCGGTCGTTTCGGTCACCACCGCCTCTCCAGCCACTTGCGCCACATCACGAACGCGCCGCAACAACCGGTTCGCAATGCGCGGCGTGCCACGAGCTCTCCCGGCGAGCATGCGGGCGCCTGAATCCTCGATTTGCATGGTTAGAATCGACGCCGATCGGCGCACAATCTGCTCCATCGCGCCAGGATCGTAGAAGTCGAGTCGCATCACGGCCCCAAATCGATCGCGCAACGGCCCGGTCATCAGCGCCAATCGTGTCGTAGCGCCAACCAGCGTGAACTTCGGGAGATTAATTCGCATCGTCCTCGCCGCCGGTCCCTTGCCGATCACGATGTCGACCGCATAGTCCTCCATCGCCGGGTAGAGAACCTCTTCGACAACGCGACTGAGCCGGTGAATCTCATCGATAAACAGCACGTCTCCAGGCTTCAGATTCGTCAGGATCGAGACGAGATCGCCCTGCCGTTCGATAGCCGGGCCCGACGTGACACGTAAGCTGACGCCCATTTCGGCGGCGATGATCGTCGCCAGGGTCGTCTTGCCCAGACCGGGTGGTCCATAGAGCAGGATGTGGTCCAGCGGTTCCTCACGCGCGCGGGCGGCCTGAATGAAGATGTTGAGGTTATTCTTGACCCGATCCTGGCCGATGTACTCATCGAGCCGGCGCGGCCGCAGCGACTTCTCGACATTGCTGTCATCTTCTCGCTGGGCGCCTGTGACCAGGCGACTTGATTCCCGGTCGCGCGGACCTGGGGCAAACTGGCCAGGGGGCCGACGTGTCTCGCTCATCTGATCAGTATACGATCATTCGAACGTTTGTTCGGTTGCGCACGCACCTGCGCCATGAACGTCGACGACGAATCCATCATGATGGCGGAGTCGCCGCGGCCGACGTGGGCTGGGATGCCGGGGTTGCCATCGGCGTCTCCGCGCCAAGCGTTTCCAGTTGTGTTTGCGAGCGCTCGCCAATAAGGGTCGTGGGGTCAATCTCTACGGCTCGCCGATAGTGCGCCAGCGATTCGTCCGTTCTCGCCGGCATCCACCCGACATACAACTCGGCGAGGTAATAGTGAGCCTGCTGGTTGTCGGGATCGACTTCCAGTGCAATCTGGAATTGGAGTTCGGCGTCGGCGTGCATCTGCCCATCGGCCAGGGCCCGCGCGAAGCTCACCCTGGCGCTGACGTCATCCGGCGACATCGCCAGCGCTCGCTCGTAGACGGGAATTGCCTCGGCGAGG
>JACCUV010000413.1 GCA_013698495.1 Chloroflexia bacterium | reverse complement strand
TCACGGTGATGTGGTGGACGCACGCGATCAAAGGGCTCCATCGCAACGACTTCGTGATGGCGGCGAAAGTCGATGCCTTGCTTGCCGATCGTTAGGCGGCGGGAGCGAAGTGCTTCAAGATTTCGGTACAGCCTCACATGCGGTCAGGTTGTGCTTAGCATGACCCTATGCCAAACTGGAGCCGGTAATGGACAATGCGTCGCCGAGCGACGCACGAATACAACAACGTCTGCGTGCAGGGGATTCGACGCGACCTGCCAATGATGCGGCAGTCGCTTTTCGGCAAGGTTACCTCGGGAGGGAACGGATGACACACCTATCGCACCATGCAATCGAAGCAATGCGTGCTCTGGCGTTACGCCAGATCATGGCGACCACGGGTTCACGCCGGGATGTGCTCAAGGCCGCGGCCGCGGCGGGTTTGATCCCGGTGCTGTCCAGTGGCCAAGTCGCGGCGCGGGCAGCCGCTCAAGACGCGCAACCGGTTCAAGGCGGGACATTCATCACGATCGGTCATCACGATGTCAGCACGCTCAGTCCGGACAACGACGGCGAAACTGTTATCTGGGCCGTCGTCCGCCAGATTCACGACTCCCTCTATATTGTCAACGATCAGTACGAATTGGAACCGGTGCTCGCCGAATCCTACGAACCCTCCGCCGATGGCAGGACGTACACCTTCAGGTTGCGACAAGGCGTCACCTTCCACAATGGCGATCCCTTCACCTCCGCCGATGTGAAGTACACCTACGACTGGATCAAGAATCCGGACAACGGCTCGACGCGTGCTGGCCTTCTCGATCTCCTGGAATCTGTCGAAACACCTGACGAATACACCGTGATCTTCAATCTAACCGATGCAGACGTCACCTTCATGGTCCAAGCCTCCGTCATCATGATTTACCCGGCAACGTACCATGCCGAGGTCGGCGAGGAGGCTTACTCCGGCGCGCCAATCGGGACGGGAGCGTTCACTGTTGGGGAATGGATACCGGCGCAGCGGACGGTGCTCGAGGCAAACGGAGATTACTTCCGGGGACGCCCAAATTTCGATCGATTCCAGATCGACATCGTCCCGGAAGCCAATGGCCGGTGGGCCGCGCTCGATACCGGCGCCGCCGACAACTCGATTTGGTCGCTCAACGCCGAGGACAACACGCTTCTCGATGAAAGCGGTAATTTCACTGTGTTCCTCACTTTGAACAACGCTGTCAATCATTTCGTGCTCAACAACGAGCGCCCAGCTCTTGCGGATGTCAATGTCCGCAAGGCGCTGCTCCACGCCACGGACCGCCAGGCGCTCATTGACGACGTGTTCCTGGGGCAGGCCGTGCCTGCGACGAGCAATCTCTCGCCGAACGTCGAGAAGTATTACAACCCCGAAGTCACGCTCTACGAGCACGATCCGGAAGCGGCGATTGCGCTACTTGAGGAGGCGGGCTGGGTTGCGGGCGACGACGGCATCCGCGAGAAGGATGGAGAGCGACTTGCCTTCACCCTGGCAGTGATCCAGGGCGATACCGCGCGACGTCCCGAGGCCGAAGTCGCCCAGCAGTGGTACCTGGACATCGGTGTAGAGATGGAAATTCAGGAAGTGACAGATGCCGTCGCGGGCATGATCGAAGGCACGTATGACGCCGCCCTCTTCAACTGGGTCTACGGTGGTGGCGACGGCGAGCCGGACGCTCGCGATACACTCGGCAGCGACGGCGCCAACAACTTCTCGCACTTTAGCGATGAAGAGGTCGACGAGTTGCTGGATCAGGGGGTGCTCGAACAGGACGAGAACGCCCGAATCGAAATCTATGGCCGAATCCAGGAAATTGTCGCCGAAAACGTCCCGTTCCTCTACTTCCTTCACCTGCAGGGCTACTCGTTCTGGTCAAACTCAATCAAGGGTCTACCGGAATCTGTCCTGAGTTCGGACAACCTGTACCAGAACCTCTACAAGCTCTGGAAGGAAGACTGAGTCCTGATTGCCCTTGGTCGCGCTCACTGTTAGGTTCGCGCCGCTCATGAACGTCGTCATTCCGAGGAACGAGGAATCCCCCGCGAAACGATACGTTGCCGTGGCGCATCGGGGCCGCGCCAAGGGATTTCTCGATAGCTCGAAATAACGGAAAGAGGAGCGACGTCGTCGGTATCAGCGTTGACGGAACGGCCACAGGATCGTGATGACTTCATACATCGCCAAGCGATTGCTGCAAGGTGTCCTGGTCCTGTTTCTGGTCAGCCTGCTGACGTTTTTCGTGATGTACTTCATGCCCGGCGATCCCGCCCGCAACATGGTCGGGCAAGGGCGCGTGACAGAGTTCCAGCTCGAGGCGATTCGCGACAAATGGGGACTGAACGATCCCTGGTACGCGCGCTACTGGGAATGGATTT
>JACCUV010000402.1 GCA_013698495.1 Chloroflexia bacterium | reverse complement strand
GGGAAATTGACGTAGGTCACGAGTCCGTTCGGGTCCGCCCGCTTGGCCGCATCGTACATCCGCTTCAGGAACCGCTCGATCCTGCGCCGGCCGAGCCAGCGCACAAGACCAGTCGGAATCTCGTTCCCGATCGTGTAGCAGAGAACGGCGGGATGACCGGCACAACCGCCCACCCAGTCTTCTACCATTCTCTCGATGTCCGGGGCGCCCTTGCGGTCCGCCAGGTAGCCGGCATACAGTTCGAGCGGCAACCCGACCATCACGCGAAGTCCGGACCGCTGGGCGAAATCGAGCAACCATCGCGGCGGCACGGTGTAGGTGCGCACCGCGTTGATCCCGCTCGCGGCCATCTGCGCGAAGTCGACGCCAACCTGCTCCGGCTCGGGAAACGACTCGCCGTTGGGGCGGGGCCGGAAGGCGCCATAGGTCACGCCGCGGACGTACAGTTTCTCGCTCCCGGCGAAGAGGAATTTGCCCCTCACGCACGGACGTGCATCGACCGCGGGCGCAATTGGCGTGAGCAATGCTGGTGGCGGCGCCCTGAGCGCGATCTCGCTCATCGGTCAGCTCCCGCGGTTCAACGCAAAGCGCGACGCGATTTGGGGCAATGCAACATGGTACGGAATCGCGTTCGAACGTGCTTCCTGGGCGTCGAAGAGCAACTCCAGAAAGGTTGCCTCTCCATTCGCGACAATCAGCGACGCCTGATCTCCCGCCTTCACGAAGAACCAGCTCCCAGGGGCAAGCTGTTCGTCCGGATCGTCGTCGACCCCATCGGGCACGTCGTCGAGATCGAGGTCATCCCTGCCTTTGATCTCTAGCCGGGAGGTGGACCCGGCGACTTCCACCGCGCCGGTCTCAACGTAGAAGAGACCAGGGCCATCGATCTCGTGCATCACCCCCGTCGTGAGGCTGTCTTCAACCAACGAGAAGTCAACCTCGCCGGACGGCAGTTGGTTCGCCGGCGTCTGGGCCACCTGTCGATACTGGACACCATTTTCGATTCGCAAAGGCGGCCCCGGCGTCTGGATGCGAATGTCGAACAATTGAGCCAGGTCCTCGCCGGTGTTCCGGAGTTCGGGCGCGGTCCCGATCGGGATGACCATGTGGTCGCTCGGCTGCAACTCAAACTGCTCGCCGGCTACCAATTCCTGCGTTTGACCCGCCACCTCGCATTCGTGGCCGTGGGTGATAACCGCCGGACCATCAACCAGGCCAGAAATAATTCCGCTTTCGACAAGCAACGTCACCGGCCCTTCGGCTTGCAGGCCGGTGCTCGATCCTGTTTCGATCGTCAGACGTCCGAGGAGCAAACTGGCTCCCGGATGCGTCGCCACGTTTGACAGGACCGACGAAAACATGAACCGGCCAGTCTCCGAATTTTGAGCGGTCACCTGTTCCGCGGCCAATTCTTGCGGCGTTGCTGTTGGATCGTCGCCAACCATCTGCTCCCACCAGCCCCGGCTGATCAGGCCCCCGCCCAGAATGACGACAAGAAGTCCAATTACCGCAATTTCAGCGACCGCCGATCGGCCCCGCTGGATCGGGCGGCGCGCATGAACATCGTCTCCGCCAAGGGAAGTCGACGGACGCCGCCAACCTCGATGGTGTCCGCCGGTCTTCCTCGCCCAAACCGTGCGCTCGGATTGGTGGCCCGACCCCTGGGAGGCGTCGATTCGGGCCCTGATCCGGTCAAGGTTGTCGGGCGATGGCGGCGGTCCTGAAGCGGCGACGTGTGCCGCGGAGATGATCGACTTCCATTCGCGCAATTGTTGGCGACATGTCTCGCACTGCCCAAGGTGATCGGCAACGGCCTGCATTTCGGCAGGTCCCAGGGCGCCGACGGCGTAGGCGGGAAGCAAGGCTCCCACCCTGCCGCATGCTTTGGAAATGGTCATGGCTGCTCACCACCGACCGCATCGAGCATCGGCCGCAACATGTTGCGCGCATTGCTCAAGCGACTCTTGACGGTGCCAATCGGAATCCCGAGCACTTTACCCGTCTCCTCATACGACAAGTCGTAAACGACGACCAGCATCAACGTTTCACCCAGGGCGGGAGAGAGGCGGCGAATACCCAGGACCAGATCGTCGACCCCCTGGTTCAAGAGCGCGGTTGCTTCCGGGGGCGGTTCACTGCTGTGGAGGTTTGCGAGTGCTGACTCGTTCGCGATTGGTGGACGCGTCCACCGCATCGCATTGTGCGCCTGGCGCCGGGCAATGCCATAGAGCCATCCGCGCACCGACGACTGGGCGCGGAAACGATGGGCTCCGGTCCAGACCGCCAGCATCGTATCCTGCAGGATTTCCACAGCGAGTTGATTATCTTTAGTCAGCAAGCGCAGATAGGAAAAGAGCGGTCGTTGGTATTGCCCATAGAGTTCGACGATGGCGTGCTGATCTCCCCCCGCGATCCGGGCCACGAGCTGGAATTCCAAATCTATGCTGGAGCTCAGATATCGATCTTGCACGAGTCCCTGCGCACTTGCCTGCGCCACGATTTCGCCGCCCCTCTGCCTTGTTAATCATTCATTGACAAGTAAGTAGCGAAGATCGTGCGGAATGTTCACTGACTAGACAACGTGAGTCCGCTTCCGGATCCAGGGGGCGGTCGCGAACATGGCCACGGACAGACTGGTTGGAGATATATGGAGGCCGGTTGATTTGACACGAGCTACGTACCAGACTGAAAC
>JACCUV010000400.1 GCA_013698495.1 Chloroflexia bacterium | reverse complement strand
TCGACAACGGGATCGTCGATCGCGACCTCGACTACCTCGGGCGCGCCGCCTTGCTCATCGTCGGGTTGGCGATCCTGCAAGCTGGGTTCACCTTCTTCCGGACATACGGGACCCACGTCCTCGCCGAGCGCGTCGGTAACGACCTTCGCAACGAGCTCTATGCCAAGTTCCAGGAATTGCCGTTCCAGTTCTACGATCGCTCACAAACGGGGCAACTTATGTCCCGGGCCACCGATGACATCAACAACATCCGCAACATGCTCCAGTTCTCGATGCGGGCAATCATCCAGGCGGTGGGCATGGTTGCCGTGATCGCCGTCATCCTCTTCCTCGAGAACTGGCTGCTGGCGCTGATCGCGCTCTCCACCACGCCATTCCTCGCCTGGTGGGGCGTGAGATTTTCGGTCTCGATTCGCCCGATGTGGCTCAAGGTGCAGCAGCAATTTGGGGTGATGACCACCGTGCTCCAAGAAAACGTGGCTGGCGGGCGCGTCGTTCGCGCCTATGCCCAGGAGTCGCAGGAATCGGAGCGCTTCGAAGCGGAACTGGAGTCGCTCTTCCAGCACAACCTGCAAGCCGCGAATCGCTGGGCGGTCAGCTACCCAATGACCCTCACCCTGAATGCGTTGAGCGTCGCCGGCGTGGTCTGGATCGGCGGTTGGATGGTGCTGACGGGACGCGTCTCGATCGGCACGCTGGTCGCCTTCGAGCGCTACACCTCGATGCTGCAGGAGCCGATTCGCTGGCTCGGGATGGTCGTCAACCGGATCGCCCAGGCCATAGCATCGGGTGAGCGTGTTTTCGAGGTGCTCGATACCCGGCCTCGCATCCGCAGCCGGGCCGATGCCCGGCCGATGACCAGCGTCAAGGGCGCGGTGACCTTTGACCACGTGAATTTTCGGTACAGCAGCGCCCGCGCCGAGACCCTCCACGACATCTCGTTCGAGGCGGTTCCCGGTCAGATGGTCGCGTTGGTCGGTCCGACCGGCTCCGGCAAGAGTTCCGTCACCGGCCTGATCCCGCGCTTTTACGATCCGACCAGCGGCGCGGTCCGGATCGACGGCGTCGACATCCGGGAGTTCACGCTTGAGAGCCTCCGCCATGAGGTCGGGATCGTGATGCAGGAGACCTTCCTGTTCTCGATGACGGTGCGCGAGAACATCTCCTACGGGCGACCGGAAGCCACGATTGAGCAGGTCGAGATCGCCGCCCGCGCGGCGATGGCCCACGAATTCATCGAGCGCATGTCCGATGGCTACGACACCGTGATCGGTGAACGCGGCGTGACACTCTCCGGTGGTCAAAAGCAGCGGCTGGCGATTTCACGGGCCCTGCTCAACGACCCCCGCGTGCTGATTCTCGACGACTCGACGGCGAGCGTGGACAGCGACACCGAGCACGAAATCCAGACTGCGCTGCGGACCCTGATGGCGAATCGCACGACGTTCGTGATCGCCCAGCGGATCAACACCGTGCGCGATGCCGACCTGATCCTCGTCTTCGAGGAGGGCGCGATCACGCAACGCGGCACGCACGACGAGCTGCTTGAGCAGCGCGGGTTCTATCGCGAGTTGTACGATCTCCAGATGCGCGACCAGGACGACGCCCAGCGAGCAATGCGGGAAGCTTTCCAACCGTTGCCCGACGGTGTTGAAGCGGAATCGCGAGCAATTGCCGGAAAGGTGGTCTCCTGATGGGCATGATCCGCCACCATCACGACGACCTGGTTCTCGGCAAGGCCTACGACAGCAAGATCGTCCACCGCCTGATCGGTTTCCTGACACCCTACAAGCAGCGTCTGTGGCTGGTCACGCTGTTCGTCGTCCTCGCCACGATCGCCGATCTCGCCTTGCCGCTGCTCTTCAGCCGCGCGATCGACGAGGTCGCCAACGATCGCCGGATGTGGATGCTGAACACGATCGGCGGCGCGTTTGTCGGGATCGTGCTGATTCGCTTTTTCTTCATGTGGGGTCAGTACTACAACGCCCAGTGGCTCGGCAACCGCGTCGTGCTCGACATCCGGAACCGGATGTTCCGGCATCTGCAGGGGCTGAGCATCGGGTACATCGATCGCCGCGGCGTCGGCGCGGTGATGACGCGCATCCAGAACGATGTCGCCGTGATCCAGCAAATGTTCACCGACACAGTGCTCGGCATCATCTCAAACGTCCTGGTGCTGGTCGGGATCGTCGTCATCATGCTCATCGCGAACTGGAAGATGGCGCTCATTGCCTTCGCCGTGATGCCAGTCATGGTCGTGATCATGCGCTACTGGCAGCAGTACGCGAAGTCCGCCTACCGCACGACGAGGAGGACGATGGCGATCGTCAACGCCAACCTCGCCGAAAGCATCGACGGGATGCGCGTGGTCCAGGCCTATACGCGGGAACCGACCAACATGCGCTGGTTCCGCCAGATTAACGGCGACAATCTCGATGCGGCGGTCGATGCCGCGAAGTACTCGGCGATCCTGTTTCCGGTTGTCGGCTTCCTCTCGTCGCTCTCGATCGCCCTGGTCGCCTGGTTCGGAGGGCGGCTTGTCTTCAACGAGTCGCTTTCGCTGGGTGAGCTAGTGCTGTTCGTCGCCCTGATCGACCGCTTCTTCGCGCCGATCCGGGATCTCAGCCAGCAGTACAGCTCGATGCAGTCGGCGATGGCGGCGGGAGAGCGCATCTTCGAGGTGCTCGATGTCGAGCCGGAGGTGCAGGACAAGCCCGACGCCTACCGCCTGCCCGCCGTCGAAGGGCACGTCGAGTACAACAATGTCGTCTTCGGCTACGGCGAGACCGAGATCCTCCATCACATCGAGCTGAGCGTGAAAGCGGGCGAAACCGTCGCCTTCGTCGGCGAAACCGGCGCCGGCAAGAGCTCGATGGTCAATCTTTTGATGCGCTTCTCGGATGTCTGGTCAGGCGCGATTACGATCGATGGTCACGACATCCGGGACGTCACTCAGCAATCGTTGCGCTCGCAACTCGGGATCGTATTGCAGGACACGTTCCTGTTCGGGAGTTCGGTGCGCGAGAACATCGCCTATGCCCGGTCCGACGCTTCGCTCAAAGAAATCGAGCAGGCCGCGAAGGAGGTTGGAGCACACGACTTCATCATGCGCTTGCCGGACGGCTACGCGACGCCGGTCCAGGAGCGCGGGGCCAGCCTCTCGGTGGGGCAGCGGCAACTGGTCTCGTTCGCGCGCGCGTTGCTGGCCGATCCCCGGATCCTGATCCTCGATGAGGCGACCTCGAGCATCGACACCCAGACCGAACGGCTGATCCAGCGCGCGCTCCGGCGGCTGCTCGTGGGCCGGACCTCGTTTGTGATCGCGCA
>JACCUV010000384.1 GCA_013698495.1 Chloroflexia bacterium | reverse complement strand
GGCCAGGTGCGAACGTAGATGTCGCCCTGCTGCTCGGTTTCCGCAATCGCGATGCCGTGGCGATCGAATATCTCACCGCGGCGCACGGAAAGTTCGGTTGTGGCAAGCCGTGGATTGCCCATGATTTCGCCGTCCGGGGCCACCGCCGTTCGATGGTAGGTCGCGTCGCTCGCCACGATCTGAATACGTACGAGTTGAGCGCTGATCACGATGAACACGGTCGCGATCACCATGGCCGTTCGAATCAACGTTCGGTTAAACGTGGGAAGACGAATGGGCAGGGCTGTGCGCGTGGCGACCAGCATCAGGAGCCAGGCGACGACCAACGCGAGGAGCCACTGTGTGTCGTTGATCCGATCGCTGAACACCAGACCGGCGGTAAGGAGCCCAATGGCGCAAATTCCCGCCAGCGAGACGACTAAGGACATTCGACAATGACTCCCTGGACTAAACGCGCCTTGGCAAACTGGATATGTGCAAGAGCAACCCAATCAGTGCGAAATTGCTGACCAATGAACTCCCGCCGTAGGATATGAACGGTAGCGTAATTCCCGTCAGCGGAATGATCCGCACCACTCCCCCCACGATAATGATCGTCTGGAATGCCAGGATCGAGGTGAGACCGGCAGCGAGAAGCTGCACGAACCCATCCTGCGCGCGCATCGCGACCGTGAACCCGCGAAGCGTCAACAGGAAGAACATCGCGAGCACCGCCAGCGTTCCCAGCAGCCCAAGCTCCTCACCTATCGCCGAAAAGATGTAGTCGGTTTCCACGGCGGGAATGTACCAGGGATTGCCCTGGGCGAACCCGGTTCCGATGATGCCGCCGCTCGAGAATGCAAAGTCGGACTGGATCGGTTGGTATCCGCTCACAAATGGATCCTGCCACGGGTTGAGCCAGTTTTGGACACGCACCTCCACGCGCGAAAATGACCTCCACGCTCCGAAACAGGCCAGGCCGAACGAGACCAGCCCGACCACCACGTACACTGGTTTTCCACTCGCCAGGTACAGCATGGTCAGGAATACCGCGAAGAACAGGAGGGCGGCGCCAAGGTCATTGAGCACGACCAGGGTCAGGAGTGAGGCCGCCCACATCAGCCCCATCGGGATCAGGTACGGAATCGGCGGCAACGATACACGACCGATCCGCCAACTCGAACCGAGCAGCTCCCGCTTGTCATCCAGATACCCGGCGAGAAAGATCACAAGCGTGATTTTGACGATTTCACTGGGTTGAACCTGAATCGGCCCCACTACTATCCACAGCTTTGCCCCGCTGCCCGGCGGTCCCGTTCCAATTGCGAACGTGGCTGCCTGCAACGCGAGACTTATCAATAGCCACGTGTACTTGTAGCGCTTGAGCAAATTCATCACGCCTAACGGGCCAGCCAGCATCACGATAAGCCAGAGTATGGCCAACCCGAGCATCAGGAACAGCAATTGCCGTTGCGCCAGGGAGGAGTACGCCGCGTTGAGCGCCGTGAGGTCGGGGTGAAGACGCTGGATCATGAGCAAGCCGATGATCGCCAGCGTCGCCGTCAATGGCAGGATCGCCTGATCTCCGCGGAACCCGCGTATCCCGAAGGTCACGCTTATCCCAAGCACGGCCCCGGCAAATCCCAGGCTGACCCAGATGTCGCTCCAGGCCCACGCTACCTGACCGGTCGGCACCAGGAAGATCATCAGCATGCCGACGATCGCCAGCAGGGCTGGCGGCAGCAGCAGGTTAAACTCGGTGAGTCTCAGTGTCGGCCGGTATCGTGTGTGCATGGGATTCCACATTTCCGCGCCGCGACCATCAAGGCAGGAAGAGTTCGACCCTGGCGGCCGCTTCATCGGATATCCGGTCGGGCGCAGTGATGATCGCTCCCTCCAGAGCCGTGGCGCAAGACTCCTCGCATACCGGAAGCCCGTGCTCCGCGAGGTTCCGAATGAGCTGTTGCCCAATTTGCGCGTTCTCTGCCAAAACGCGTTGCACCACCTCAACGGTTACATCGCTTTCCGACTCGTGCCACACATCGTAGTCGGTCACCATCGCCAGGGTTGCGTAGCACAGCCCGGCTTCGCGGGCAAGTCGCGCTTCCGGCATCGCTGTCATCCCGATCACCGAGGCGCCCCACGATCGGTAATGGTGCGATTCGGCGCGCGTGGAGAATTGCGGACCCTCGATACACAGGTACGTGCCGCCCATCGCCACTCTGTCGGTGACCGCGGAGACCAGCCGGTGGAGTTCACGCCGAAACGATTCGCAGAACGGATCGGCGATTCCGACGTGGGCAACGATGCCGCGATCGAAAAACGTGCGCTCCCGTCCGAGCGTGCGATCGATGATCTGATCGGGAATCGCCGCCGTCAGCGGCGGCAATGCTTCACGGAGACTTCCGACCGAACTGACGCTCAATACGTGTGTTGCGCCCAGCGAACGCAGCGCGTAGATGTTGGCCCGGTAGGGGACTTCCGATGGGGTGAGAAAGTGGCCGCGACCGTGCCGCGCCACGAACGCGAGCCTGGTCGCGCCAATTGTCCCGGTGACGATTGGTGAACTCGGCGCCCCAAATGGCGTCTCAATCTCGATCTCCTCCACACCGGTCAGACCGGGGAGGTCGTAGAGTCCGCTGCCGCCGATCACACCCAACACTGATTCCGACACGCCCACTCCTGACTCCCACCAACAACCGTCTGCAAACCTGAGCATGGTACCCGGGGCCGACGACCTCTCACAAATCCGCTTCGCTCGCACGACGTTTGTGAGCCGATTGCCGTGCGTGATATACTCACGAACCAGCGGCGTCGCGATCTACGACGCGCGCTACTCCCGGTCACGACCACAATATGGCCTGCACCAGGCCCGAGGAGGCTCCGCCGCAATGGCGTTGCAACGAGTACAAAAAGACGACATCATCGCCGCGACCCGTGTTCACGAGTCGGATACCGGATCGCCGGAAGTGCAAATCGCGCTGCTCACCGAACGCATCACCGGGCTTACCGCCCACCTTCGATCCCATCGCCAGGATCATCATTCCCGACGTGGCCTGCTGAAACTCGTGGGCCGCCGCCGCCGCCTGCTTGCCTATCTCAGCGAAAGCGACATCGAACGGTATCGCGCGACGATCGCGCGTCACGGGCTGCGCAGGTAGACTGCGGCGCCCCATTGGCCGCGTCCGAATCGGCAGGATTCAAAGCGTCGTGCGCGCCCAGGACCATCAGGTTCTGGGCGTCGCTGTGACTGGCGGAGAATCCAGCACCCGCGAAAGGAGTCATCCGCACCACCGGGTCGCGTAGGAGCGATCGAGGCATTGGAGAAGATCGAGACGCCGGTGTCGATCTTCTCCAGTACCTTGATCTTCCAGGACCCATCACCGAAGCCATGTCCGTTCGACATAACGAAACTGGCGCCCACAGTATCCCTGGAGGATCGCATGACCATCCCTCAAAACGTCCTGGACAACATCAAATCCGTTTCGACCGAGATCAACGGCCGGACCCTGACCCTGGAAATCGGGCGCATCGCCGGTCTCGCGATGGGCGCCGTGACGGTTCAGTACGGCGATTCGATCGTCCTCACGACGGTCGTTGGCGAGAAGCAACAGAAGGAAGACCTTGGGTTTTTCCCGCTGACTGTGGACTATGAAGAGCGAATGTTTGCCGCTGGCAAGATTCCGGGCGGTTTCCCGAAACGCGAGGGGCGACCGACCGAGAACGCGACCCTCGCCGCCCGCCTCACCGACCGCCCGATTCGACCGCTGTTCCCCAAGGGCTACCGGGCCGAAGTCCAGGTCATGACCACCGTGCTTTCCGCCGACCAGGAAAACGATCCGGACATCCTCTCCGTCATCGGCGCTTCGGCCGCACTGACGTTGTCGCCGATCCCGTTCGACGGACCGGTCGGCGCCGTGCGTATCGGTCTCGTCGATGGCGAGCTGGTCGTGAACCCGACCTTCGCCAACCTGTCCGATGGCACGCTGGACATGGTCGTCGCCGGCACTGAAGACGCGATCATGATGGTCGAAGGGCAGGCGAAACAGGTTTCCGAAGAGCACATGCTCAAGGGCATCGAACTCGCCCACGAAAACATCCGCAAGATCGTGGATATCCAGCGCGAGCTCGCGGCCATGGTCAACGTCGAGAAGTGGGAGTTCACGCCACCCGCCACCGACGCCGCGCTGAAGGGCGACCTCGAAGCGTATGTCGGCGACAAGCTGCGAACCGCGGTTCGCAACGCCAACAAAGTCATTCGACTCGAAGAAACCGACGAGCTGCAGACCGCCGCGATCGCCCACCTCACGGCGACCGGCGAGGGTGAAGAGCCGAAGTACAAGGCTGTCGACGTCAAGGAGGCATACGAGAGCCTGCTCAAGGCGGAGGTTCGTAGCGGCATCCTCGATGAGGGAATCCGCCCCGACGGTCGGAGCAACACCGAGATTCGACCGATCTGGATTCAACTCGGCTACTTGCCGCGCGCCCATGGCTCGGCGATTTTCACGCGCGGCCAGACCCAGGTGGTGACCGTGCTGACCCTGGGCTCGACCGCCGAGGAACAACGGCTCGACTCGATTAGCCCCGAAACCAGCAAGCGTTACATCCACCACTACAACTTCCCGCCTTACAGCGTCGGCGAAGTTCGTCGCTTGCGTGGCACGAGCCGCCGCGACATCGGTCACGGCTCGCTCGCGGAAGGCGCGCTTGTCAACGTCATCCCCGATGCCGAGGAGTTCCCTTACACCCTCAGACTCGTCTCCGAGATCGTCAGCTCCAATGGTTCGACCTCGATGGCGAGCGTCTGCGGATCGAGCCTGGCCTTGATGGATGCCGGCGTGAAGATCGAGGCTCCCGTCGCGGGTATCGCGATGGGTCTCATCACCGACACTGAAACCGGCAAGTTCGCGGTCCTCAGCGACATCCAGGGTATGGAAGACGCGCTCGGCGACATGGATTTCAAGGTGGCCGGCACCGCCAACGGCGTGACCGCGATCCAGATGGATATCAAGGTCAAGGGCATCACGATCGAGGTCATGCGCCAGGCCCTGGGCCAGGCCCACGAAGGCCGCGCCCACATCCTCGGCAAGATGCTCGAGGCCATTTCCGCCCCGCGAGAGGAAATGTCGAAGTTTGCGCCGCAGGTCCACCGGATCAAGATCGACACCGCCAAGATCGGGGCCGTGATTGGCCCAGGCGGCAAGATGATTCGCTCAATCCAGGAAGAGACCGGCGCCAAGATCGACATCCAGGACGACGGCACGGTCTCGATCGCCGGTTCCAATCCGGAGGGTGTTGAGCGCGCCAAGGCCAAGATTCTCGGTCTTACCGAAGAGATCAAGATCGAGCGCGGCGAGGTCTACACCGGCAAAATCGTCAGCATCATGCCGTACGGCGCCTTTGTCGAACTGGTTCCAGGACGAGACGGTCTGGTCCACATCTCGGAAATGTCGGACGATCCGGCGATCCGCGTCGAGCGCGTCGAGGATGTCGCCAATCTCGGCGATGAGATCACGGTGATGGTTACCGAGGTGGCGCCGAGCGGCAAGGTCAGCCTTTCCCGGCGCGCGGCGATCACCGGCGTGATGCCGGAACCGAAACCGGCCCGCCCCCGCGACGATCGCGGACCGCGACGCCCTCGCCCGGAAGGCGACCGTTTCCGCGACGACCGTGGTCCTCGCCGCCCCCGCGACTAGCGCTTCGAACCGCCGTCCCTGCCGCGAAAGGCGCGCAGGGGCGGCGCAGCGCTCTGGAGTGGATCGCAAAATGGTTGACGCCTACCGTCTTGGTAGGGCCGCGGAGCTTGCTCCGCCCGTCTTCCGCCAAGATCGTCAACCATTGTGACACCCGCTCTAATCGGCGGCTTGGGTGGCCTGGTTGGCGGCTTCGGTCGCGAGATCCTCGAAGAACCGCTGGCCGGTATCGGTCAGCCCGAACCCGATCAGCCCAACGCACGTCAGCAGGCACAATCCAATAAGTGCAATCACAATCCACAGCCAGAGCGGGCGCTTCTTCGATGGTGGCGGCCCAAGACTGGACATCCGCCACTCGTCTTCCACCGAGGCTCCTGGCGGCACGTCGAAACTGACAGGTGAGGGCATACCGCTCGGCGTTGATGTCGGAGGTGTCGCCGAGACGGGCTCCTGCTCGCTTTGAGCGGTGGCAAGTGGGGCGCCGCAATTGCTGCAGAACCGATCGTTCTCGCCGTTTTGGTGTCCGCAATTCGGGCATGTCCGCACGGGCTCAAAAACTCCTCAGTAGAAAGCAATCGTTATGGCAACGGTTCGCAGGAGCGGACTAGCGGGCACAACACTCAGCCAACCCACGCCGACTCTGTCTGCGTATGTCCGGCCGTGTTGCTGGAACCCAGTCTGAAGTTTACCCTAATTGTTCAGTCGTGGATCGAGCGCGTCGCGCAAACCGATTCCGAGCAGGTTGAAGGCAAGCGCGGAGAGGAAGATGAACAACCCTGGCAGGAAGGCATACGTCCACGACAATCGTATGAACGCATAGGCTTCCTGAAGCATGTTGCCCCATGATGGAGTCGGAATCCGCACGCCGAATCCGAGGTAGCTGAGCGTGGCTTCGGCGATGATCAGGCTTGGCAATGCCAGCGAGGCCCAGACAATTACAAGCGACAACACATTTGGGAAGATGTGGCGGGTGATGATCGTGCGATTGGAGGCGCCGAGCACCCTTGCGGCGTCGACGTAGTCCCGGCTCCGGATCGAGAGCACCTCTCCCCGCACCAGGCGCGCCAGTCCAGTCCAACCGAGCAGCGCGATGATTACCGCCAGCCCCACCGGTCCAGGTCTCCACAGGACTGACATCAAGAGCAAGAGGGCGATCGTCGGGATCGAAAGTATCACATCGACGAATCGCATGATCGTGGTATCGATCAATCCGCCGTAAAACCCGGAGATGGCGC
>JACCUV010000378.1 GCA_013698495.1 Chloroflexia bacterium | reverse complement strand
CGAGACATCGCCTTCGCCGGCCGGATTGTCGAGAAAGTCACCGGCGCGGCCGATCAGCGCCGCTCCGGTGCCACTTAGGAGCGGATTCGAGCTTTCCCGCCACTCCTGTTCGAGGTTGGCGAGCTGGACGGGGATTTCCTCGCGGAAAGTGTCGGCCTGGTCCGAAATCGGCGGGATGATCAGAAACACGAGCAGCACCAACGAACCGATGATCGCCGCATAAATCATGAAAATTGCCGCCGGGCGCGGAATATAGCGAGCTTCGATCCGCCGCACCGGTCCTTCGAGGATGGTACCGAGCAACAGCCCGAACAGGCCAAGGATGATTACGTACTCGATTTGAGTCACAATCCAGAACGCGATCAGCACCATGAACAACGACGCCGCGCTCAGGCCCGGTCGCCGTTCGTCGTCGTGGCGATCCGGCGCCGGAGAGTCGACACGGGTGCGCGGTGGTGCGCTTGGGTGCGATGCCATGGTGTGGTGCGCCGTCCTTCCCGATCCGGGGTGGAAACATGAACCAGAACGGCGCGTTGTCGATCGCGCCGCTCCGCATAGCTTACTCTCGAATGGAAGCCTTTTCAGCGTGGGCCTGGTCTACTTGGCCAGCGGCTTGGTTTTCCAGTAATCGGCATTCAGCGGATCGACCTTTTGGCGGCGGGCCTGCTGGGGAAGGTCGTTCCACGAGGTCGAAAACGAGAAATGCTCGCGCCCATTGACCACTATCCGCCGTGCGGCGCCAAAGGGTCGGGTCACCGCGAAAATTTCGCGCGGCGGTCGCGACACGATCTCGGTTTGAAACCAGCCGTGCTCTTCGCACTTGCCAGCGTGAATCTGCCAGGTGATGTCGGCGGTGACGCCACCCAGGTCCCGGATCAGGACATTCTGCAACTGCCCGTCGCAAATTGGACAGCGCATCGGGGTGCCGACGTTGACGCGATCGCGGCGGAGTTCACGCGGGGAAGACGAGGCCATGGGACCCATTTCCTTCTGTCGATCTGTCATCGACCCGGTACACGACACGATGTAATGAAAAGTATGCGCTATCCGAACCAGGCAAGGAACAACGTGCAAGCATGATGTGGCCGACAATTGGTCGAGCGCGCTGGCACAATGACTCGCCGCGCGTCGTGCTCGCTGAATATGGGTAAATTCTAGCACTTCACGCCTGTCCCTACACGCCGTTCCCCAAACCAGATGGCCATTCCAACGGCCACGGCGCCCGAGGTGCTCGCGTAGCTGTCGTACACTCTGTGCGTTGACGAATCGCCGTCAACATCGGGCAGGATGAATGAATCATGACGCACCAGCCGTATCGTCCATTCGAATCCCTGGAATGGTATCGCGACGCCGCCCGCAACAACTTCCGGGACGACTCGCCAGTGGGAGGGTTCCAGCGCTGGGCACGCGGATTCGGCATGCTCCACGCCCATATCTGCGTGTTTGCCGTCGCCATCGTGCTCCTGCTGCTGATCAACTTGCTTCGCACGCCAGACTCGGTCTGGGCGGATCGATGGATCATGGCCTGGACTGTGTTGATCCTGATCCATGCGGTCGCTATCGGCATTGTCTGGGCAATCCAGCAATGGAACACCGATCTTTCCGACGAGCCATTGCAGATGGAATCCTCCCACCCGTGGCGCCAGGCGAACATGTTCGCCTGGGGATCGCCCGACGCGGCGGAGGCCCAGGATGTGACCTACCGGATAACCGACTCCCCTCCGGCCAACGCCGACGCCTGGATCGCCGCTCGCCCTGAAGCTACCACCTGGTCGGGATGGAACGCGGAAAACGGGTCTGAACCAGGGCCGGGCACAGAGCGCGCCTCGTGGAAGGAAGCTTCGGCCGCGGCCTGGCTCGATCGCGGCCCGCTGAAACCGGAAGCAGCCCACGATCCGGAAGCCGACGCCAAACGATGACCGAGGCGCCAATCTCTCGAGATTTTACGGTCGCCGTGTTTGTCGTGCACAACAACCATGTCATCCTCCATCCGCATGCCAAACTCGGAATCTGGCTGCCGCCAGGCGGCCACATCGAGCCGGATGAGTTGCCTGACGAGGCGGCGATCCGGGAGGTGCTGGAGGAAACCGGGATCGAGGTGGAACTCGTCGGCGAGCGAGGCATCGGACTCGTTCATTCGGATCAACCGATCCAGCTCATCCGCCCGGAGGGCATCCAGCTCGAAGTCATCGCCTCCGATCACCAGCATATCGACCTCATTTATTTTGCCCGGCCAATGGCCGCGAGCAATCGGCTACCCGACCTGCTCGACGGCATGGAGTGGATGGCGTCTGATGCACTCGACCGGATTGACTTCACGAGCGAGGTCCGCGAATGGTGCGGGAAGGCATTCGCGGCGGCGCCCCAGTGGTGAGACCGTTCCGGTCGTGGCGCTGGTCGCCAAGCAAGGAGCGTGGCTG
>JACCUV010000320.1 GCA_013698495.1 Chloroflexia bacterium | reverse complement strand
AGGTTCGGGCGACACTGGTCCCGAACCGTCCGAGTCCGATCACCGCTACCCGGTCCTCCGAACCGCTTCGTCGAGTCGAATCTGGCGCCACGTGGCCTGTCCTTCCGAAAACACCCGGCGCAAGGGTGCGACCGAGTCTGCAACGGTTGTCCTGAATTGCTGCAGTGATTGTACGCGCGGCGCCCCGAAACGGCAGAAAATAGTTTATACTTACCTATAGTTAGTATCGAGTTTTGTCATTCCGACAAAGGAAGAATCATGTATGTTTGAGGGTCAGAGAAGACATAACAATGGCAATGAGTCCCGCGACGCAGATATGAGGTTTCCCACATGACCGAGCATTCCAAATCGCAAAGCCTGCAATCTGTGGTCCCGATCGCGCCGACCACGAGCATCGGCCACGTTCACCTCAAGGTGGCCAATATCAACCGCGCACTCGACTTTTACCATGGCGTGCTTGGGTTCGAGATCGTGATTCGGATGGGGAATTCGGCGGCCTTCCTCTCCGCCGGCGGCTATCATCACCACATCGGGATGAACACTTGGGAAAGCCTGGGCGGCGAGCCTCCGGCGCCGGGTACGACCGGGCTCTACCACGTCGCGATCCTCTACCGGCGGCGCGAGGAGCTGGCCGACGCGGTGCGCCGCCTCGTGAAGGCTGGCATTCCAATCGGCGGAGCCTCCGACCACGGCGTGAGCGAGGCGATTTACCTCGACGACCCCGACGGCAACGGCGTCGAGTTGTACTGGGATCGGCCGCGCGAAGAGTGGCCGCTTGACTCCGAGGGCAAGATCACGATGTTCACCAAACGCCTCGACATCGACGGCCTCCTCGCATTGCCCGAGTTGACCTGACCCTTTTGTCATTCGGCATTGTTTGTCATTTCGACAGGGGAGAAATCTGACCAGCATGGTAGCCGTCTCAAGAGAAAATTCCTCGCGAGCTCGGAATGACAATATGCATGCGGGAGGACACGCGGCTCCTCCCCCACGAGATCGTGCCTTCCGCCTAGAAACCCCACGTCGCTTCGAGGACCCGGAGCCAGTTTCGCGTGCCAATCCTGTTAAGGGCGTCGTCGTCGTAGCCGCGCGCCCGCAGCACCGCAATCAGGTTGGGCAACTTGCTGGCGTCGGAGAGGTCGTTCGGCATGAGTGCGCCATCGAAGTCAGAACCCAGCGCCACCCGCTCGATCCCGATTCGCTCGACCAGGTAGTCGACGTGATCGGCCATCGTCTCAAGCGGCGTGTCGGCGTCGCGCGCGCCATCCGGGCGCAGGAACGCGCAGTTGAAGTTCACGCCAACGATCCCGTCGGAGTCGGCGATCGCGTCCAGTTGCTTGTCGGTCAGGTTCCGGCTCGCGGGGCAGATCGCATGCGCGTTTGAGTGCGTCGCCACGAGTGGAGCGGTGGTCCGTTCGGCGACATCCCAGAACCCCTTTTCGTTGAGGTGGGAGAGGTCGATCAGGATGCCCAGTTCGTTGCAGCCGTCGACCAGCCCCAAACCGAGATCGGTCAGTCCCGGTCCGGTATCCGGGCTGCTCGGGTACTCGAAGGGGACACCGTGACCGAAGATGTTCGAGCGGGACCACACGATTCCAAGCGATCTCACGCCCGCGGCGTGGAACGTCTCCAGCGCGTGCAAGTGTTCGTCGATCGCTTCGGCGCCTTCCATGTGCAGGATCGCCGAAAACTCGCCACTTTCGATATTTTCCTCAAGCTCGGCTGCGGACTGGATGAACGACAGCGGATCTGTGGGCATCTCGACCCCGAGCCGCTCGTCCCTGCTCACTGGCGCGCCCTCGCCGGCTTCGATCCGGAGCAGTTTGGCGATGGCGGCGATCGTGAATTGCTGGGCATAGGCCAGCGTTGGACCGCTCCCGTTCATCAGCGGCACACCGTTGAGCCCGTGCCCGATACTCTCCACGATGCGACGGCTCGGCTCCTTGTCCGAATCGAGATTCGGGACGAACACCGCGAAGAAACCGCCCACCAACCCACCCTCGGCGGCGCGAACCCGATCGAGGTGTCCCGTGTCCGATCGCTCGTAGAACGATCGGCCGGAAGCGGCGAGATCGAGGATTGTATCGTTGTGGCCGTCGAAGATTGGAATCAGCGAGGCAGAACTGCTCTCTGTCATGAAGGTCCCTTTGTGTTGCGGCGGCTATGTCTGGCGACCGATGAATGTCGTACCCTTTCCGGCAACGCTCGCATTGAATCGCGAACGATGCAAGGGCATGCCGACGAGAGACGTTTGCATTCCGCCGGGTCTCACCCCCCGGATGGTCGAAAAGGGGTTTCGTAGGGGAGGGCCTGTGTGCCCTCCCGCTGCCGGGAGGAAGCAAAGATGCCTGAGAACGCGAATCCGCTCGCCGGGGTCTTGACCGGCAAAACCGCGGTGGTTATGGGCGTCCAGAACCAGTGGAGCATCGCCTGGCAGATCGCCGAGGCGCTGGCGGGCGCTGGCGCGCAAGTGGCGATTACCTACGTCGACGACCGCGCCAAAGTCAACGCCGAGAAGCTGGCGGCGACGGTGCCCGGCATGAAAACCTTCGTCTGCAATGTCCAGGACGATGCGGAGATCGCGACGTTGCGGGGCGCCCTCGAAGCCGAATATGGCGCGATCGACACGCTTGTTCACAGCATCGCCTTTGCCCCCGCCGCCGAACTGACGAATCGCTTTCTCGAAACAAGTCGCGAGGGATTCAAGCTGGCGCATGAGGTCAGCGTCTACTCGCTGATCGCGGTCGCCCGTGAGTTGACCCCGATCATGGACGGGGGCAGCAGCATCGTGACCCTGACCTATCTCGGATCGGACCGGGTGTTTCCGAAGTACAACGTGATGGGAGTCGCCAAGGCGGCGCTCGAGTCGACGATGCGGTATCTCGCCGCCGATCTCGGTTCCGAAGGCATCCGTGTCAACGCGATCTCGGCGGGGCCGCTGAAGACAGCCTCGGCCCGCGGCATCCCCGGGTTCTCGGCGATGCAGGAGCAGGCGGTCGACAAGTCGCCTCTCGGTTCGGTGTTCGGGGTGCAACATGTCGCGGGCACAGCGGTCTTCCTCGCCAGCGACGCGGCGGCGGGCATCACCGGCGACGTGATCTTCGTCGACGGCGGATACCACGCAATGGGGATCTAACCGCGGAGTCCCGCCGTTTCATCCGGCCAGATCGGGCTGGTCCAGGCTTTCTTACCGTTGGCCTGAACCACGATCGTGCGGAAGAAGCTCTGTTCGAACATCGCTCGCGAAAACGCGGCCCTGGTCAAGCCATCGCCGCGCACGTATTGTCGGGCCGTGCCCGCGCCCGCGAGCATGATCCCGATTGCCGGGTCGGTCTCGACGATAATCTCGGTTTCCGTGATTTCGACGTTGCGAATCGTCGCTCCCGTGCTCGAATAATAGTGCCCGGCCTTCATCGCCTTCAGCAGCGACTCTGGATCGAGCGATTCGGCCATCACGTATATCCAGCCGCCGAAGTGGTCGAAGCGGTCGGTCTTGAAGTGCGCGTCGTCGGCGGCGAAGGTCGAGAATCTGTGCCCGGCTGTCGCCAGCGAATCGGCCAGATACCAGCCGCCGCCACGATCGCTATCCAGCGTGTGACCCTCGTTGTGAATCTCGATCGCGTCAACCGAGCCGATCAGGCGCTCCCCATCGCTGTGGACGACGCCGTTCCAGGCCGGGTGCGGAATCGCCACGAACGCGCCGGTGGCCGCGAGCCGAGCGGCCAGCGACACGTCGGTTTCCTCGGGTTCTTGCGGGGCGAAATCGGCTGGCAATCCTATTGCCAGCAGGTCCCAGATGAATCCGTTTTGCAATGCCTTGACGTGGAGTTCGGCGCCGGACAGGGTCGTGAACGTCGATGTGCGAGGGGCGGAGGCTTCGGTGATCGGGAAGCCGTAGCGGCCAATGAAGTGATCGGTGATGGCGACGAAATCGTAATTCCGCTCGCGATAGGCCTCAACAATGCCGGCGGGAGAGAGCAAACCATCTGAGTTGGTGCTGTGGCTGTGGATGTTGCCCTGGAAGAATTGCCCCGGTCGATCAAACGGAAAATTGCGCACGCGGGCGATTCCTCCAAATGGTGTCGTGATCCTATCAGCGACCAGGAATCAAGTCCGGATCAAGTTCCGAACCACATCGTCGCACGACACTGGTAATCGTGCACCCTCCAGAAGAACGCGACAGCATAGGAAGACTAACCGGTCTTTGGATGCGCGGGTCGGTATGTGCCAAAACTCCACAGGTGGCCCTCGAAGTCGCGCGCAGTGTACTCCCGCGAACCATAGTCGGTGTTGTAGATCGCGATCGCGATTTTGGCGCCGGCGGCGATCGCCCGCTCATAGTGGGCATCGACGTCGTCAACGATCATGTAGATGCCCGTACCCTCACCATGTTCGGCGTTTCGCAACGAGTACTCGTTCTCCTGGTCGCTGCCAAACATTACCCCACCATTTCCGTAAAACATCACCGCGTGCGCTACGACGTCACCTTCCGCCGGTGCAACGAAACCAGGTTCCAGCCCGAAAGCGTCCTGCAGCCATTGGATCGCCTTGCGGGCATCCTTGTAGCGAAACACGGTGAACATGGACGGGATTGTTGAGACTGATTCATTCATCGTCAAACTCCTTGAACCTGGACATCGCGTTCCAATCGAACACGAGGTCCATTGTGAACCTGGACTTTCCCTGAGTCTTGAACAAAAGTGACTTGGCCAGGGACAGTGAACCTACTCGGCCTATCGCCCACTGCTGACTTTCAGTTTCACCGTCACTGCAGCCTCATGTTGAGCGCCAGCCAAACATCGGCCCCGCTGGATACGCGCGAAGCGCATCCGACGAAGTCGAAGTCTGGGAACGTATCCAGGAAGCGACCGATGACGCCGAGGGCACTTTGGCAGGCCCAGAGCGGGTCACTTTTCCTTCGTCAAAGTGACCGTCGGGTGACGTGTCGCTCAATTCTGGGCGCTGTACTCAGCGGATGTTTGGGCGATGCGAAATTGCGCGGAGCTCTCCCCTGAGAACTCGCGAAACTCACGGGTGAAG
>JACCUV010000371.1 GCA_013698495.1 Chloroflexia bacterium | reverse complement strand
GCGACAATGCCGAACGCGACGGCGGCGCTTGCCGTCACCAACGTGTCAGCTACGCGCCAGGTCGCGGTCCGGTAGCGGGTGATCGCGATGCCGGGACTCGGCGCCAGCCGGCTTGCCGCAAACAGGGCCAGGAATCCTACGCCGAAACTTGCCACTGCCCACTTCAGCATGCCAACAGCCACGCAGTAGGCGCCCGCCGCCAGCCCAATCAAACCAACAATCAACCCGAGATCGGCGATCGCCGACCGGATAGGGTGGTCGGTCGACCTCGGCGCCCCTGACGCCCCAAATCCCCGCGATTCAAGCGCTTCGGACACCGCAAAGGAGCGTTCGAGTCCACCGGCGAGGAGCGGCACAACGATTGGAATGAAGTCGCGGATTCCTCGAAACGTGTGCCCGCGCATGGTTTGCGCCTCGCGGATGTGGCGCCAGGCGACCGCCGTCTGCGGCAGGAACGCCCACGCCACCGAACCGGTCACCGCGATCGTGGCCAAACGAGGCGGCAAGACGTGAACCAGCTCGATCCACGAGATATGCGACGAAGCCGTGATCCCGATCAAAACCAGCGTGAACAGTGCAACTCCGCTCAACACGCCGTAAAGCAACGCATTCCAGGTCAGCTCCCCGCCTATGATCGGCCAGGCCTCCGGCAGCGATCCGAACACACGATCTCCGGCGTGAACGGTGAGGACGTTGAACAGCACACCGATTGCCATGAACACGGCCGCGATCCGCAGGAACCAACCCATGCCCTGGCGGTTCGCTCGAGGCAACCACACCAACCGCACCGCGACGACGACAATCAACACTTCGAGCAGCACCCACGGGTTGCGTCCCAGCAGCAAAGGCGTCATCGCCGCCAATCCCCAGGCCAACCAGGATCGTGAGTCCAGTGCCGCAGTCGTCATCCTGGCGCCATTCGCCGCGATCTGACCACGGCCATTGCTCCCACCGCGATCACCGCGCCCAGCACCAGAACTCCGACAAGGATCTCCGACCGCCCAAGCAGTCCGTCGGCATTGCTGGAGACCCCGAACGTGACGAGTGTTGGCGTCAGTGTCTGGGGTGGGGTCGAGCGCAGCACATCGAGGTCGATATCCAGACGCTCGCCAATGGATTCCAGCGTCACCGCTTCGCCGTCGGGAGCTTGACCGGTCCAGAACCAGCCGTCGACATCCCCATCCTCAACCGTGCTCGAACTCGGGCCGAGGGGCGCCGTTTGCCAGGCGCCGTCACCGGTGCGCTGAAGGTATTGCCAAAACGGAGAGTCGGGATCGCCAGTTTGACAGAGCCGCGCCCGGCACGCGCCGAGGTCGCATCCGGTCTCCTCAATCACGCACACCGCAGTTCCGAGACCGCCAAACTCGACCGTCAGGAGCGCGACACCGCTGCGCTCGAGCAACTCGATCCCGCTCAGCGAGTCTTCCGCAAACGGCACGATCCCATAGGTCACCTGATCGTCGCCATAGTCGATCGCGATCCCGGCGACGTTGATCTCTCCGGCGGCCTGGCCTACCACATCGCGCTGCTCGAAACGCAGGGCCGCGGCAGACAGAATGACGCAAACCAGCAGCAGGAAGCCTGCCGCCCTACGCCGCCAATTCATCACGGAACGTCACCGGAGTGGCCATCTCGGCGGGTGGCGCCAGCGCCATTGCCGGGATCGCCTGCACCGTCGCGAACAGGTTGTCGGAGGGATCGGACGCGCTGTAGTGGAACGCCCCGCTCGAATTCTGGAACATTGCCAGCGCCGGTTGGCGATTGGCGATATCCATGCCAGCCGCCGCGAACGCCTGGATCGCCAGCGCGGTGGAGTTGGCGTCTGGCGCCGTATCCGGCAAATCGCTGTATCCGGCGCCATCCTCGGTCCAGACCGATTCGAGATACATCAACCCGTTCGCCACCAGGTCGCTCTCGCCATGCCCGACAGCGACGAGGGACTGGATGCTGAGCGCCGTGGTGTTGCTGTCGACTGCCTCCGGCGCGGTTGACGCGTCGAAAGCCCATCCGCCATTCTCGGCCTGCGTCGCGGCGAATGCCTCGATCGCCGCTCCTGGCACGTCGTCTCCCGAAGCCGTCAGCGCCAGCACCGCCAGCGCGTGGTCGAACATTCCGCCTCCAAAGATGCCCGTTTCGTCGTCGATGCCGTTCTGGACAATCGAGAGTGGATCGACCGTCGCGAACGACATCGGGTCCCGATCCGCCGCGATCAGACCGAGCACCAGCTTGGCCGCCTGCCCGGCTCCAGTCTGGATGTAGACGAGCGCGACATCTCCCGATTCGAGATACCCGACAGCGCGGTTGATCGCATCGCCCGTGTCCACACCCGCATCGTTTGCCGCCGCGAGGGCGATGATCGCGTCGATTGTCACTCCCGGATCGCTCTCTCCGCTGAAGCCAATGAATCCGCCATCGTCGGCCTGCTGCGCCCGCAACCAGGTGACCGCTCCTCCAAGACCGCCCTCCGTCAGGGCTGGCGTGGCCCCAGGTGTTCCGTCCTGAGCCGCCACACGCCCGGATCCGGCAATCGCAATTACCGCAAAAAGGACCAGCAACACGGTCGACGCGCGACTGAATTGAACTTTCACGAGACATCCTTCCGCAAAACGAAAATGGCCCGCAACAATGCGGGCCAAACGAGAGAACTTCGGATTCCGACCTCGGAAAGCGGGTCGGTTGCATCCTGCAGTCTCTATGCTCCCTTGTAGCCACACACCATTGGGCGACCACCAGCGAGTGTCTGCCCCCACTTGACGCGACGGGAACGTGACATGCCTGGGGTGGACGATCTGGCTGGCGAGCCTCGATTCACCTGAATCCAAGGCCCACTTCACAGTTGCGCGACAGCGCCGGATTCGCACCGGCTTCCCCCACATCGCCGAAACGCCGACGGCATTCGTCGGTTCCGACGCCAAGCGATTCTATTCAAATTGCCAACCAGCAATTGGGCAGGTCAAGCTGCCTGAACGCATCCTCCCATCCGGGTCCCGGTCGTGTCAAATCCGATGCTGTGCTATAAGCACGGGGCGCCTCGTCAATGCCTGTGCATCCGGGAGTACATGTGGACACATCGCAGTTCATTGGTGTCGGATTGGCGGCCGTCTTCGCCTCAACCTTCGGCAGCATGCTCGGTCTCGGCGGGGGAGTGTTCCTCGTGCCATTGCTCACCTTGTTCTTTGGCATCGACCCCAAGGTCGCCGTCGGCGCCAGCGCGGTCTGCGTCGTCACCAACTCGGTTGTCGGCTCTTCCGTACACATCCGCAGCGGATTCACGAATCTCAAGCTCTCGATGCTGCTCCAGGTCACGACCGCGACCGGGGCGATTGTCGGCGCCCTGGTTGCGCTGCGCGTTGACGCCAGCGTCATCAACGTCGTGTTGGGGGTTGTGCTGATCTATTCGGCTCTCTCCATGCTTCGCCAGCGGCGCCTGGAGCCACAGGCGCCAGCGAAGGAGGCGCCCGATCCGCTTCACTTGCGCGCCTCATTCGTCGATCCCGCCACCAACCGCGTGATCGAGTATCTCCCGGTCCGGATCGAGCCGGGGCTCGCGATCAGCGGCGGGGCCGGGGTGCTTTCGGGGATGTTGGGAATCGGCGGCGGCGCGATCCAGGTTCCGCTGATGAACCTGCTGATGCGGGCTCCGGTCAAGGCCGCGGCCGGCACCAGTTCGTTTATGGTCGGAATGACCGCCGTCGCCACCGCCGCCGTGTTTTACGCGCACGATCAAATCGATCCGCGGGTGGTCGTGCCGGCGATGATCGGCATCTTTCTCGGGGCCAAGCTGGGATCGCAACTCACCCGCCGCATTCAAACACAGCGCCTGGT
Organism: Chloroflexia bacterium; assembly: GCA_013698495.1. Classification (GTDB taxonomy): domain Bacteria; phylum Chloroflexota; class Chloroflexia; order Thermomicrobiales; family UBA6265; genus JACCYX01. The sequence continues at coordinate 3,648 of JACCUV010000371.1, read as the reverse complement.
GCTGGTGTTTGTGATGGTGATCGCCTATCTCGGCGTCTCGCTGATTCTCAAGGTCTTTGACGTCGCGCTCATGTAGGTGCAGGATGCAACGATGCAGGCTCACAGCCCTCCCGAAACGGCAAATGAGTCCCAATTGAGAGGACGCGTGACACGGGTTCTCGAAACCGGGTTTCGGGTCGCCGTTTCGATTATGTCCATCGGGCTGCTCCTCGCGCTCGTCCAGCGGGAGCCGCTCCCGGAAACGATGGGCCAACCCCGGGAACTGGTCAGCGGCCTGAGCAACGCCGATCCGGGCAGCATCATCGGCCTGGGCATCGTGGCCATCATCCTGACCCCGATTGTCTCCACCACGGCGATCGCCTGGACATTCTACAGACAGGGCGATCGACGTTATGCCACGATCAGCGGTCTCGTATTGTTAATCCTGCTGGCGTCCATTGGGCTGTCGTTGCTGTAAACAGGGTCATCCGATTCCGCAATTGCCTGCATTAGCAAACAAGGGAGACGTGTGCGTGACAGTTGCCTCTGCGCGAACAACGATCGTAATCCTGGCGTCGCTGGAGGCCGAAGTCGCGCAGTTGGACAACCAGCTCGCCGGATTGACGCCGCGCACGATGGGCATCTGGACCGAATATCGGGCGAGCTTGCCGGCAACGGACATTGTCGTCATCCACACCGGTGTGGGCATGACCGCCGGGGCCGCCGCTGCCGAACATGGGATTGCGACGCACACACCACGCTGCGTGATCAATTTCGGTTCCGGCGGGTCGCACGTGCGCGACCTGTTGCCTGGCGATATTGTGATTGCGAATCGCGTGATCGCCTGCAACACGCTTCAGATTCTGGCCACCGGCGAGGAGCTCTTCATCGATCGCCAATTCCGGGTGCAAGGGCAATCGATCGACCGTGGCGGAAGCGTCGTCGCATGCGACCCGCATCTCGTCGACCTCGCCCGCACCGCCGCCGCCGGCTGGATTCCCGAACGATGGCCAAGACCGGGCCCGCCCGGTCACCTGTTCGATCGGCAACCGTCGATCCGGATCGGACCGGTGATTTCCTCCGACATGTGGGTCCAATCGCCCGATCGGATCGACGCCCTCCACAGTCGCCACCGATCGTTGGCCGCGGACATGGAGTCCGCCGCCAGCGGTCAGGTCGCCTCATTGCACGGTACACCGTTTCTGGCGATCAAGGACATCTCGAACAACGAACTCTATGTCAACACAGACATTCGATTGGGCGAGATTCCGGCTCCGCTCGACGAGGTCGGCAAGCGATCCGCGGGTCTCGTGGTTCGGGTATTGCGGCTGCTCGATGGTCAGGAGACGTAGACCGGCAACTCAATCACGATTCGGCCCTGTTCCGGCGAAATCTCGTGCACATATCGTGGGTGATTGGGCACGAGGATGTCGGGACCTACTTGCGGCGCGATCACGAGCACGTCGTGAGCGCCGGTTTCGATGATGTCCGTCACGATCCCGATCGCCTCGGCCTGGTCCGTCACCGCCTGGAGTCCGATGAGCTGGAAGAGAAAGTATTCGCCTTCCTCAAGTGGACGTACCTCCGACCCGGCGATCCTCACCTTCAACCCACCGAGCAGCTTGCCGGCTTCAGGAGTGGTGACGCCTTCGAGCGTAATCAATGCCTGGGCCCCATGAAACCGCACGCCCAGCAATCGAGTCGGCAGATCACTTTGACCCAGATAGACCGTCGAGACCGTTGTCAAGTGCTCGGGATGGTCTGTCAGCAATTTGAGTTTGAGCTCGCCATTCACACCGTGTGTCCCGGCGATCGTCCCGACCGCCAACTTGACGTCGTCGAGCGACGCGTCCGGATCGGGACCGGCTGTGTCAATCAGCGCCTTCGATCCACGGTTTGGGCGTTTCTGTCTGTCCGGGCGGCTCGATCGGGCGCCGCTCGTTGATGCACCGGGGGTACGCGAATCGCCTGTCGACGATTCGAGTTCGTCAACTGGCGCGGTCCGCTCCTGATCTGTGTTCGAGGAACTCATGGGTTGCTTCTCGATCAATCGGCGAGCCGCTAGCTCTCGATGTCGAGACTGACCCGCAAGTGATGCCTGGACCCGGCGATCAGCAGCACGGTTCGAATTGCCTTGGCTATCCGGCCGCCCCGACCGATAACCTGGCCCATTTCGCCTTCCGGAAGTCGCAACTGAATCTGCACCGAAGGTCCGCGCCGCTCGACGAAAATCTCGACCGTGTCGGGGTCGTCGACGAGACTGTGCACGAGATACCTCACCAGCTCGCGAAGCGATTCCGTCGCCAGGTCGGAGGCCTCTTCCGTCGGCTGATCGTCGACTCGATCCTCACCATCGACTTCGGCGTCATCTGGCTCGTCGCCGACATCCTCCGGTTGCTCGAGCAGCTCGTCGCCTTCGTCCACCATCGGTTAGTTGGCTTCGCCAGCGGCGGTTTCGGCCTCGACTGCCGGCTTCACGGCGATCACGCCAGCCCGGGTCAGCAGACCGCGAACGGTGTCGGTCGGTTGGGCGCCAACGCTGAGCCAATGCCGGGCCCGCTCCTCGTCGACCTTGACGGTCGCCGGTTCGGTCAACGGATCGTAATGCCCGATGATCTCAATGAAACGTCCGTCGCGCGGGAAACTGTGTTCGGCGGCAACGATTCGGTAGCTCGGGCGCTTCTTGGCGCCAGTTCGACGAAGTCGCAGTTTAATCACAATGTACTCCTGAAACGGGAGGTAGCGCGCTTCGCTTGCCACCTCCCAACAACCCTGGATTCGAATGCATGACTGTGTGCTGCCGAAACCGGGCAAGCGGACAAATCCGGAATGCGCCTGGAGCAGATTCCCGGACCTGAACAGGTTGCACTATGCCCTGTTCCGATCGCCCGCATAAACGATCGTGAATGCACAGTCTCCAGTGACACATCCGATGTCGGGAACCCGGGTTCCGTTGCCGCGCCAGTGACTTCCCGCCACTGTTTCGCGAGCATGCAACATGGACCGCCAACGGCGATCGCGAACACGAAATATAGCACATCGCCCACACGGCGCCCGTTGGCAGGCGAAATACTTCTGTTCAGGTCTGGACGGACTCGATTGAGGAGATGCGGCGACTTGCCTGGAGCGGTTGATCGCAATGCTGCTGCCCGCAGCAAACACCGACAACCGCATTGGTGAGGACCCTTGAGAAACCAAGCCTTCTGGCTCGATCGAGAATCTCGATCGGATCGTGTCGATCAACGAGTGCTTCCGCGACGACGAGCGTGGGTCGCAGCGCGCGGACAGCAGACTTGGAAGGCACGGTCATACTGGATAAATTCCTTTCGCGGATCGAATTTGGTCGAACCGAAACAGCCGCCAGCCAACGACCTTCACCGGTTCGATAACGCGTGCGGTTGACAGCCCTTGCCCAACAACGCACGGTTCCTTAACAACCATAGTAGCGACGTTAACGCGGTTTAGCAAGCGTTTACACACACTTTGCGATGGCGATTGTGTACGTACAAATTGGACATTGTGTCACGGCGACGCCCTGGCTTGAAATCGCGGGAGCCCGTCCCAGACTACACATCAATCGTGACGCAACGAGTCAATTTAGGTAAAAACTGTTCCATATACTGGCAGTGTTCGTCGAGTTCACGCGCTATCCGGTCCTCATCCCATCCC
>JACCUV010000315.1 GCA_013698495.1 Chloroflexia bacterium | reverse complement strand
ATCTGGAACCCGATGACCTCGGCGCGGGCGTGATCGCGCTCAGCGCGATGGTGCTGCGGTTCGAGAATGACGAGCAGGCGAGCGCCGGGTACGAGGCGTTCCTCGAAAACATCGACGCCGACCTGCTCGATCTGGCCCAGGACGGAGAAGCGATCGTGACCGACGAACAGATCGACGATCTCGGCGATGTGGCGACGGCCGTGGTTCTCAACACTCGCAACGTGGACCAGGAAACGTTCTTTCGCTTCGTGCTCGTCCACGATGGCGAGTATTTCTTCCTCACCTCGGCGCTTGGCGACACCAGTGAACACGTCACGACCGCCGACGAACTCGCGCGCTATCTGGTGGAGGAGGGCGAGGAACAAGGCGAGGAGGCCGTGTTCGTGGCCGAAGGGGCATCCAGCGGTGGGCTGTGGGGATTCATGCCGGATGATGACAACGTTCTGCTTGGAGAGCTGATTCCGATCTTCGACGAAACGCTGTTCCCGGCTCCGTAGAGGTGGCGCTTCGGTCGGACGAACGTGGTGTCCGGAAAAAACGCGTTCGCCGCGAACGCCCAATATCGGTAATCGCCAGCGACTGATTTCAGTGATTTCACATATGCCGATGAGCGTCAGTGACTCTTTCCCGGGCTCATGTCTCGATCATGGGATCCATCATCGGCCAATTCACCGCGGGTACGTTAGCGAGGAGAGCGGAGATGGCGCATTTTCGACGGGTAGCGGTATTGCTGCTGGTGGCAATGATGACGACGTCCATGATTCCGGTCGTCGCGCAGAACGATGCTGCAGGTCCGTTCGACGATCTCGGCCAGCTGGAAAGTATCGAAACGGCGCTCCGCAGGACGTACTCGGTAGAAGACTTTTTTGCTCTCCTGACCGCTACTCCGGAGGAAGGTGACGGGGCAACCATTGCTGAACTCGACGGCCCACTCCTTGTGTTCATGCAAGTGCTGAAGTTTGACAGCGCCGGCAACGCGGCATCCGCCTACCAACTGGTGAAGGATGAAGGTGGCGCTTCAATCGGCGCGTCCATTGAAGATGCCGAAACCGAGTCCAGCGAAGGCGAGATCGACGATCTGGGCGACGAGGCGTTTGGCATCGATTTACACAGTACGGCAGATGGCGAAGAAGGGTACTTCAGGATCGCATTTGCTCGGGAAGATGCGTTCATTTTCGCCGTTGTCACCGCTGCTGTGACTGAGGGAGGAATCGAGAGCAGCGACAGCCTGCTTGAGTTCATGGTTAACGATGGTGAGGCGAGCGACGACGCCGAGGAATTCGCAGTAGGGGGTGGTTCGACCGGCGGTTTCTGGGGGTTTTTCCCGGATGACGATCATGACGGTCTGAACGGCCTGATTCCTCTTGGCGACGAGAACCTGTTTCCGGTTCTCGACGATCAGTAGCGGCGATCTCACCTCTCGAGGCTCTGAACATACTGACGGTCGCTTGGGGACCGATTCAACCGCCCCCTCGGCGGTAGTGGAGCTCTGTCACTGCGTGTCGTGCGGCGCGTCCCCCGCATGGACCAGGTAGAGTGGGCAGGCGTTTTCCGTAAGACTACGGTGGCGAGCATGCGGCATCGGCGCCTATTATGGAAGAAGTTTCAAAGCGGACCGTGAATTCGACAATTCAACAACCGGGAGCGGCGCCTCGGTTCCTGCAAGGACATGACTCCATGTCTACCCTTCGATCGACGTTGGCCGTCTTGCTCACGGGGTTGTTTGTCCTGACCGCGGCTCCCACGATGGCGCAGGACGAGGACGCCAGTCCTTTCCCGGATTTCTTCGAGCTCGAGGGTTTGGAGGCCGGAGTCACTCGCGAGTATGCACTCGACTTCTCGCAGTTCGAGGCAGTTGAAACCGACTCCGACGAGGCGGACGAGGTGGAATACCGGGATGTCTTCATTTACTCGGGGATCGTGCTGGAATTCGATAGTGGCGACAATGCCGCGGCAGGGTACGACGCGTTTCTCGATCACGGCATTGAACCCACGGTGACCGGGTTCGGACTCGAAGACCCAGCAATCGCCGAGGGCGAGGTCGAAGACCTCGGCGAGCAGGCGTTCGCCTACAGCATTTTCAACGACACCGGCTCCACCGAAGGGTACATTCGGTACGTCTTCACGCAACAGGATGCCTACGTCTTCGTCGCGATTATTGTCACAGAAACCGAGGAATCGTCGCTGGATGCCGATGCCTTGCTCGCGTTGTTCGTGGAGCAAACAGAGGAGGGTCACTCAGGAGTGGGCACGCACGACGCTGAGGGTGGATCGACCGACGGCCTGTGGGCGTTTTACCCGGACGCGGACCACGAACTGTGGGCGGGCCTGATTCCCGCCGGCGACGAAGTCGTCTTCCCCGTCACCGACAACGGCGTGTAGCAACTCCAGTCAAGTCTGACCGAAAAGAGCCCCGGTGGAAGTTTGACTTCTCTCGGGGCTGCGAGTTTCCGCCGCAATCTGGCATGATCGCATCCTTGTCAGATCGCAGCTGGTTCGTCAGCCGGGGGTTGATCGGCGAACACGTCGCGGTGCGTCCCACCGCCAAGGATGGGGTCTACACCGTCCACTTCTGTCACCAGCAGGTGGGCCACATCAGCCTCCATCGTCCCGAGAAAGGTGTAACCTATGTCTCCGGACACCTGCAACCTATGTCTCCGGTCCGCACAGCCGGAGAGATCTCGTTGGGGACACACTGGGCCAGATCGCACATGGACAGGTTC
>JACCUV010000311.1 GCA_013698495.1 Chloroflexia bacterium | reverse complement strand
GCGCTCCTGATCCTCGAAAGTGACCACAAACCGTCCCCGAATGGCGTGGATTGATCGGACCGGGCGCGGTATGCTCGTGAAGTGCGAAGCCCACAAGCATGGTGACAAGCACAACCCGGAGACCGTCGGACTTGATCAGCGTCTCGGCCCGGCGCCCGGCCTCCGTATCCCCTGGCCGAAACCGTTCGATCTCATCCTCGATATTGAACATTCCTAGAAGCCGATTGTTCATTGCTGCACTGTTCTCCTCATGTTGTGGCTCCACCGTCGCGGTTGGCCATGAGCGGAGCCGGCATTAGCCCGGAACGACGCCGGTGGCAGGTCAGGTACGCGAAGTGGTTGCCGTCGCAGCGTGTCGCCCGCTTCGTTCTTTTGGGAATGATCAGCACCAAACCCGGCTGTATCTCATGCCAGTGTCCGTCAATTTCTACAGAACCCTCACCCTCGATCTCAACCAGCAGCACATCGACCTTGTTGACATGACTGCCCACCTCTTGATCAGGGTTACAGGAAATGAGGTTGGCGCTCAAGTCCTCAGTTTGGCGCGACCATGCCGGTTTCTGCCCCTGCGCCATTCGGGCCAGGTCGGGGAGACTATGTGTACCCGTTTCATTCGCGCTTCCCCAGTCGCCGACTTGGTCGCCATTGGTTCTGGAGCTCCTTTCAGCCGCTTCGCCTGGCCCGGCGTTCTGGGGACGGATCCGCACTTGGCGGACACTCGCCCGCGGCCAGAGTTGCTTGACAAAGATGAGTGCGGCCTGGATCTGGAACACTGCGGAGACAAAAAGCGCCGTCATCGTCACTGCGTTGACCTTGCCAACCCGCTCAAATGGTTCGCTGAAGGTGCGAAGCATCAGCCCAACATTCAACGCGCCGGCGCCTAGCATGGCGAGGCGTTCGTTATACCCCAGCGGCCGCTGAGGTGTGCGTTTTCGCGGCAGCAGCAAGAAGGCGATGCCAACGACAAACTGCAGGAACCAGCCGACGAAGAGCATGTGTCCATGGCTGGGCGCCATCCAGGTACGCCAATCGCCCGGTGTCACTCGATCAACCAGCATCGCCCCGCCAGTCACGAATCCGGCGAGCAGCCAGCACAGTGAGAGTCGCACCATCGCAGCCGTCAGTCGATCCATGCCACCGTTTCCTTTTCTGCCCGTTGACCTGGCTCAGACCGTCGGACGCGAAAACGACTCGAACGGCCCCCGCTCATAGTGCCCGGTGGCCACGACTGAAGCCAGGTGGCTGCCCCGCATGATGACCAGGGGGCCAGGATTGTCGGCCACCAACCGCGCGGCGACGCTGCCGAGCTGGCTTTGGGTAGCGCCACTAAGCCCGTGGGTGGTCATGACCAGCACATCGCCGAGTTGGACCGCTGCCTCGATGGATTCGATCACCGGTCCGTACAGCAACTCGGATGTCACCGCGACCCCGTTGTTCGTGAGCTGCCGTTCCGCCTGGGTAAGCGCTTCGTGGGCCTCACCTGTGAGCCGGGCGACCATCTCCGCCGATGCCTCGGGATCGTAGGCATAGGCCGGCGGCAACACGCGCGCCGGGTCAATGACCATGAGGAGCCGCACAGGAGCATCCAGCCGGGATGCAAGATTGGCGGCAAGTGGGAGCGCCTGGGCGGCCCGCGCCGAACCATCCGCAAGAACGACCAAACGTGTAATCAGCGGGGCGGAGGCCGTGGAGTGTTCGCCTTCAACGTGAACGACCATCACTGGAGTCGGGGAGTCCAGCGCAAGTTGACCAGCGAGACATGAGGCGTCGACCGCTCCATCGGCATGACATGATGTAGCCATGATGATGAGATCGGCGTTTCGGCGGGCGGCTGTAGCAACAATATCCGTTGCCGTACTCGCCGAGTCCGAGCGCTCAAGCCATTCAACTCGGGACCACGTCGACACCAGCGCTTCCTGATTGGGCGATGACAGGTGGTTCGTGCCATCGTCATCGACATGGCCTGAAGTGACCGGCAGAAGGAGCAGTTTGGACTCCGTCCCGCCCATCGAGCGGGCTAGCGTGAGCAATGCGTCGACCGAAATCGAGCCATCCCACGGGATCAGGATGGTGAACGTGGCGGCGAGTGAAGGCAAGGTTTGCATGTCGATTCTCCTCCAATGGGTAAAGCGTTGGTGAGACAGACGTTCACCGATGTAGGCCTGGCGGAGCAGTATCACTCCGCCTGCAGGAGGGCGATTGCGCCGTGAGCGGCGTGTCCGAAGGAGTGGTTGACGGCGACGTAAGTACCCGGTTCCTCAAGGGTGAACTCGACACAAGCGCCATCGCCCGGGCCAATGCTGACAGATTGAAGTCCGAACAGCTCGTTTCTTGGATTGGCATTGACACACACCCGGTCAAAGATCGCGCCCACAACATGAAAGCTTGACCAGACATTGGGACCAGCGTTGACGACGAAGATCCGGATAGGTTCTCCGACCTTGACCGCGATCGGGTTTTCAACGTACTGATTGAGGTAGCCGTTGAACGCAACCCCGTCCATCATCATGCCGCTGGCGAACATCATCTTGGTCATGCTCGGCGACATGACCGGAGCGTCAGCATCCTCGAAGTAAAATTCGCTTTGCACGAAGATCAGTTCTTGTGCGGGAGACCATCCCTCTTTGGGATTTACGATCATCGCTCCGTACATGCCCGCACCGATGTGCAGCAGTACCGGTGGCGTGCCACAGTGGTACATGAAGGCGCCGGGCGTAGTCGCGACAAAGTTCCAGGTAAATTCTTCACCTGACTCCAGGTTCCGGTAGTTCAGCTCTGGCGATGTCTTGGCCGCGTGGGTGTCCAGGGAGTGCATGATCGCTCCCTCGTTGCGGACCGTCATGGTTACCGTGTCACCCTCCACTACGCGTAGGGTGCGGCCCGGAATTGTGTCGTCGAATGTCCAGCCCGCGTATGGCGTGTCCTTGGCGACAAAGACCGTGGTGTCCTTGGCAACCACCGTGAAATCCTTTGGTCCGGACTCGACCGGTGCGAGGACCGGATCGTAGACCGTGTGTGCGGTAGGCGACTGCGGAACGGGCGTCGAGTCCCCCGTGTCGTCACTCGTTGAGGCGTCGGAGCCGACGTAGCCGTCACCGTCTTCCGGGACCGGTGGTGTCGCTTCGTGCTCGTGCTGCGCCACGACAGGATAGGCAGCGGCGGCAAGTGCCGGTAGCGCCAACCCCAAGGCGGTCGCCCGGCGGAGAAATGCGCGGCGATCCCCCAACTGGCGTTCAAGATGCTGACCGAGGGCCGTGCCCTCGAGATCAGGTGTGACTGGCAAGCGCATGAAACTCATGATGAAAACCTCCTCAAGGATGTTGCTGAAGCGGACAGTGCCGTTGTTTGACGAATGATCCATTTCCATCACTCCACTGCGGAGCGCCGGTGGGGCCAGACGAATCCAGGTTTCCAGGGAGTGCCGATTCTCGGCAAGACGTAAGCGTCCAGACCGATGTAGCCCGCGATCTTCCATGCCAGGATGAGACCAAGAGCGATGATGAAGAGGACCGGATTGGTGCTCGCGGTTCCGGCCAGCATGAAGTTGAAGTTGAGCAACGCTCCGAAGAAGGCGGCGATCCCGGTAAACAGGCCGAGAATCAACGCGATCCCGATCAGGACTTCACCAACCGCAACCACGTTGGCCACCCATGTGTACCACTCGTTATCCAGCATGAACTGGATAAAATCCCGGTACCAGCCGTACGTGATTGCCGGTCGTCCTTCTTCCGGGACGGCTACAACTCGTTCCCAAAATCCATTGAGCGCCAACCCGCCATTCATCCACCCGTCGTCTGTCACCTTGTGCCGGCCCGCGTCCAGCCACTGCCAGCCGAGGTAGATCCGGGCCACGAGCCAGACAATCGCCATCCTCGTGTCGCTGAACAGAAAAGTCGCGAACTTCGGATCACTGAGTTCGTGATCATGTTGCGTTCGCGTTGCCATGGTTCTACCTTCTTCCCTTGATCCAATGATCCAATTTGACAAACCACGGTCCAAACAGGCGCCGTTGTCGTCACGGCGGTTATTCCTCGACGATCAGGACGGTGACCATGCCGAACATCCCATGCTCCGTCTCGGCATGGCTCAGGATGTGGCAATGGAAAGCCCAGGTTCCCAGTTCGGTGGCATCAACGATCGCCTCGAACCGCTGGCCGGGCGCAATGTTGAGCGTGTCGCACATGTATGGCTGGGGCAGCAGGTATCCGTCGGCGGCGGTGACCGTCATCGGCATCCCGTGGAGGTGCATCGGATGGATCATCAGTCCCTCGTTCATGTACCGGATCAGGACTTTTTCGCCCCTCTTGGCCATCAGCGGCTGCGTCGCCGGGAAGCTCTTGCCATTGAGGCTGTACCCACCGATCGGTCCATCGTTGAGGACGATCGTATACTCGCGGTCGAATGCCGGGCGGCTGGCGGGATCCTTCGGCTCGACGATGAAGGAGCCGAGCATCCCCATCGTGACCTGAAACGCCGAGTTGTGATGTGAGTGGTACATGTGCGTGCCAGCATTGCCATCGCGGATCGGGAACTCATACGTATAAGTCTGACGCGGCTTGATCGGCGGTTGGGTGATGAATGGCACGCCGTCCTGATCGTTGGGCACGACCAGCCCATGCCAGTGAACGGCAGTGCTCTGGGGTAAATCGTTGGTCACCTCTATCCGAACCATGTCGCCCTCGGTGACACGAATCTCGGGACCAGGAACAACGCCGTTGTACGTCCACGCCTCAACGAATTCGCCGGGAGCGAACTCCCAGTTCGTCAACTCGCAGCTGAGCCGGAAGACTTTCACATCGCCGTCCAGCTCGTATTCAAGCGGCTGCCCGCCAAGTCCCTCGGTCACGGCGGGAAACGACGCAATGCCCGCCTCATGCATTGCATCCATCTCGTCGACTGTTGGCTCCTCCTGCTCTGTGCTGGTGGTCTGGGCCAACGCTCCATCAGCTTCATGTTCATGTTCCGTCGACTGCGCTGCGCTCGACGGCTCGCGCTCGATCCGGATCCCGTCCGGAGCCAGGGCGGTACCGATCGCGCCGACGCCCACTACACCGGCTATGCTCATAAAGCGTCGCCGGTTCATATCCGTCGGCCCCGTATGCCTCTTCATCTCAAGCGTTCCTTCCTGAATTCGCCCGTGAAACCGGTGTTGATTCACTAGTTTCAGGATAGGAGCGATGGCGACTCCGTTCCCCAGGGGCCGGGGTAGGATCGCGCATCGGGGCCGGGTGGTTTCGCGAAACTCGGGAGGATAGGCGCTTCCCACTCTTGCGGGTGGGACCGGGTTACTCCGGGGCGCCTGCGTCCAAATCCACTAGTCCGTGCCGCAGCGCGTAGGCGATCACCTGGGCGCGATTATTGACATGCAATTTTTGGAGAATGTGTCGCAGATGGTATTTCACTGTGTTTTCGGCGATAAAGAGCCGGTCTGCCAACTCCTTGTTCGACGTCACGCCTTCGGTGAGCAGCACAAGCACATCCTGCTCACGATCCGTCAGCACCGAAACTGGCGGTTTGACTATCCCGGAGCCGTTCCGGGCGAACTCTCCCAGCACCTTGCGCGCGAGACCCGGCGTCAACGCAGGCTCGTTCTTCATCACCCCATCGAGAAATGCGAACAACTCCTGCGCTTCAAGATTCTTGGAGAGATAGCCTTGGGCTCCCGATTTCACAGCTTCAAAGAGGTCGGCATCGTCTTCCGATGCCGTCAACACCACCACCCGAACCAAAGGCATCTCCACTGAGATCAGTCGTGTCGCCGCCAGACCGTTCGTAACCGGCATCATGAGATCCATGAGCACGATGTCTGGCCGGTGCAGGCGCGCCAGCGCAATCGCCTCACCGCCATCCTTCGCTTCGGCTACGACATCGACACCTCGCGCCTCCAGCAGGCTCCGCAAACCATCCCGGAACAAAGCATGGTCGTCGGCAATCAACACGCGCATGGCGTCTTTCCCCCTCACCGATCTAACGGCAGCCGCACGGTGACGATGGCGCCTTGCCCTGGTTGGGACTCAACCTCGAAAGTACCCCCCAGCGACTCTGCCCGCTCACGCATGGAACTCAATCCGAAGCGCGGAAAGCCTCTCAGACCACGGTCGTGATCCAACATTCCCGCTCCATCGTCGGCGATTGTTGTCACAATCTGATCATCGTCCCTCCACAGATGGATTCGCACTGTTGTCGCCGAGGCATGCTTGCGGACATTCGTGAGCGCTTCCTGCACGATACTCAACAAATGCACATCGGCGAGCGCCGACAGGCGCCCTTTCACACCAGGCTCCGCATCAAGCTCAACCACTACTCCACTCTGTTCTCGCCAGTCGGCAAGATACGCTTCCAGCGTCTCGATGAATCCGAGACCGGCCTCGAGCGAGGTACGCAGGCTGAGAATGTTTTCACGCACATCGGCATACGCGGACCGCGCCATCCGGGCCATTTGCAGGAGTTGTTCGGACGCGCGCTCCGTTTGACCGCTATCGATCAACACTTGTGTCGCCTGGGCCTTGGTATTCACGTAGCCCAGCACCTGTGCAAGGCTGTCGTGCATTTCCCGGGCGATCCGCTGCCGCTCTTCGGTAGTCGCCAGCGCCCGGACCTGGCCATAAAGTCGGGCGTTGTCAATCGCCACCGCCGCCACGGCCGCGAAGCGGGACAGCGTTTCCTCGTCACTCGACTCGAAGCGGTAGTTCTCATCGTCGTCCGCGATATAAAGGTTTCCGAGCACCTTGTTCCGGGACCGGACTGGCGCCGCAAGCAAGGCGGTCATCTGCGGATGTTGGGGCGGGAAACCAACCGATCGCGGATGATCCACGATCCTGTCGAGCCGCAGGCTCTCACCTTCGTTCAACACGACGCCCAGCACCCCCAGGCCTTCCGGTTCCGGCCCAATGAGTCGCCGGTCCTCCGGCGAGATGCCAGACGTGATAAACGCCTCGATTGTGCCGTCGTCCCCCAAATAGGACAACGCTCCGTATCGCGCGTCGAACAGGTCGCGGGCTTCATCGACAACACCTTGCAGAACAGCCTTCAGTTCCAGCCTTCGTTCGATCGCCAGGGTCGCATCGTGCAGGGCCAGCAACTCATGATTTCGCATTCGCAAGAGTCGGTGCAATCGCTCGATTACGGTGAAGATCATTTGCGAGAACCACAGCACCGCCAACAGCGCCACACCGCCGATCAGGAGGTATCCCGACCAGGACGAGAACAGATCGGGCGCGACCCGCCAGCGGAGCAGTTCAACCGCCCCAAGAAAACCAAGCGGCGCGAGAATCGTGATCCATTTCAAACGTGACAGGGTCATCGCCAACGTATTGCTGCCTTCCGCCTGCCTGGCCAGGCTGTCCCAGCCGACGCGTACGGGCAACATGGTACGATGCCGCCACATAACCCGATACGGGTCTGCACTCGCGCCCGTCATGACGAAAGAGCCCTGTGCCTTCCACCCCAGACTCAATCGAACCAGAATTCAAGCGTGAACTGGACCGTATGCGTCCACCGGATGAGGCCCGCGCGATCATCGACCGCCACCTCATTCGCCTGCCGTCAGAGCCTGTTCCACTTGGGAATGCGATGTTCCGCGTGCTGGCCGAAGACCTGATCGCTCCCGAAGATCACCCTCCGTTTCCGGCATCGACGATGGACGGGTACGCCGTCTCATCCGACGACCACTCGCCGTGGCGCGAGGTGATCGGCGAACAGAACGCGGGCCACGTCCTCGATCTCGAAGTCACCGACGGTTACACCGTGAAGATCATGACCGGCGCCCCGGTGCCCCGTGGCGCCAACGCCGTTGTGCCAGTCGAGGCCACGGAGATGGCCGAAGACCACGTCGTGATCCACAAGGAGGATGTGCGGGCGGGCGAAAACATCCGACCGATCGGATCCGACGTGCGCAAGGGTGAACTTGTGCTTTCGAAAGGCACAATCCTCGGACCAGCCGAAATCGGCCTGGTCGCCAACCTCGGCGTGAACCCGGTTACCGTCACTCGCCGGCCGAAGGTAAGCGTGCTCTCCACCGGCGACGAACTGGTCGAGCCAGGCGACACGCTCGGTCCGGGCCAGATTCGCGACTCGAACCGGTTCAGCCTCTGCGCCGCGCTCGTCGCGGAAGGCTGCGAGATCACCTTCGCCGGTCAGGCGCCGGACGAACGTCCGAGCCTCGAAACCTTCCTGCGGGAGCGGATCGCGACTGACGATGTCGTGATCACTTCGGGTGGCGTCTCAATGGGCGAACTGGATCTCATCAAGGCGATCCTGTTCGATTCGCCGGAGATCAACGTGCACTTTAGACGGCTTTACCTGAAACCCGGGAAACCATTGAACTTCGCGACGAGTGGCAATGCCCTGATTTTTGGACTACCGGGGAATCCGGTCTCGTCTCTCGTTACCTTCGAAGTCCTGATCCGGCCCGCGCTCCGCCAGATGGTCGGCGCCCGCGACGTTGACCGTCCAATAGTCCCGGTAGTACTCGAACACGATGTCGAGGCGTCCGACCGTGTTGAATATCAACGGGGTATCGTCTCCGTCGCGGCCGACGGCCGGCTGATTGCTCGGAACACGGGGAAGCAGCAGTCGTCGCGCCTTGCCTCATTCATGGGCGCCAACTCGATATTAATGATCCCGCCACGAGAATCGACCTATGGCGCAGGCGAAACGGTGATGGCGATGATGCTCGGCGCGCCGTTCGCGGTTTCGTAGGGGAGGACCTGCGGGCCCTCCCGAATTCGATTCGTAGGGGAGGGTCTGCGTGCCCTCCCGAAGTCACCAATGAGGTCCTGAATGCCAAAACTGCTCCCAGGCAAAAAGTCCGGAACGAAGCGGTCGCTCAAGAAGTTGCGCGATGCGCTCGATCCTGGATGGGTACTGTCCGAATCGGCGAAGAATCTGTCTCCGGCGCCCGATCGCGCGGGCCGACCGCTCGCGGTCGACGACATCTTCGCGCTGAAACTCGTCGGCGATCCCAATGTCAGTCCAGACGGAACCCGGGTCGCGGCGGCCGTGCAGCACATCGATCGGGAGGCCAATGAATACCGGGCGGCATTGTGGCTATTCCCGGTCGATGGCGGAGAGCCCGTTCAACTCACCTCCGGTCGCTGGAACGACGGCTCTCCCAAATGGTCGCCGGATGGACAATGGCTGGCCTTCACCTCGAAGCGCGACACGGAGAAGGCGCAACTCTGGATGCTCGCGACCGGCGGCGGCGAAGCTCGGCGCCTGACCGAACTGAACAACGGCGTCGCCAATCCCGCGTGGGCTCCCGATAGCCGCCAGCTGGTCTTCACCAGCCAGGTCGATCCCGAAGGCTTCGATCCGGACAACGATGTCAAGGTCATCGCCTCGGTTCGCTACAAGTACGACGGCAAAGGCTTTCTCGAAGGCAAGCTGACCCACATATTCACCATCGACGCGACGACCGACGGCGCGGGCCCCCGGCAATTAACCAGCGGCGACTTCGAGCATGATCTTCCGACGTGGTCACCGAACGGCAAGGAGATCGCCTTCATCGCCAATCGCAACCCGGATTGGGAAGTGTCCAGATTTTCGGACGTCTGGACGATCCCGGCCTCGGGCGGCGATCCACGTTGTCTCACCGCAGGCACGGGATCGTTCCAATCCATCGCCTGGTCGACCGACGGCTCGCGGCTGGCGCTCGTCGGGCACGAAGTCGATTCCCCAACCGTGCAGAATGCCAACATGTACGTGATCGGAGCCGGTGGCGGGACGCTGAAATGCCTCTCCTCCGGCATCGACCGCGCGCTCGGCGATCGCTCGATGAGTGGTCCAAATGGTCCGACCTCTGGACCGAATGTGCGCTGGACAGCGAATGGCAAACACGTCGACGCCCTGGTCGTCGACTCGGGCAGCACATTGGTGGTGCGTTTCGATGTGAAATCGGGCCAGGCGACGGCCCTTACCGGAACCGATCGTCATGTCACCGCCTTTGATCGTCTCGACGGCGGCGAAGAGTTCGTGGTCGCCCTCACTGACCCAACCACACCGGCCGAGTTGCGAATCGTCGCCGACGAGGGTGAAAGCCGCGTGACTTCGTTCAACGACGCCTGGCTGGCCGAAGTTACCATCGCCAGCCCCGAGGAATTCTGGGTCGAATCGAATGGGCGAGCGATCCAGGGTTGGCTCTTGCGACCGGCTGGCGCCTCGGCGAAAGGCTCCCAGGTTCCGCTGATTCTCAACGTCCACGGTGGGCCGCATGCCCAGTTCAGTCCTGCCTTCTCGCACGAGCTCCAGATGTACGCGGCGCGCGGGTTTGCCCTGGTCTTCATCAATCCGCGCGGCAGTCTGGGCTACGATCAATCGTTCGCCGAGGAGGTCTGCGCGGCCTGGGGCGTGGCCGATTCCGCCGACTTCCTGGCGGCGGTCGATCACGTCGTCTCACTGGGTGGGATCGACGAGAAACGAGTCGGCATCACCGGTGGCTCATATGGTGGATTCATCACGAACTGGATGCTGGGAACCACCGATCGCTTCCGGGCAGGCGTAACTGACCGCAGTATTTCCAACATGATCTCGATGTACGGAACCGACGACATCTCGCTCGTATCGCTCGATCCCGAACGTGGGACGCCCTGGGATAATTTTCAAGCGTACTGGGACCAATCGCCGCTCAAACATGTCGCCAACATCACCGCTCCGCTTCTGATTATCCACAGCGAAAACGACTACCGGTGCCCGATCGAACAGGCTGAACAACTCTTCATCGCGCTCAAGAAACTGGGACGCACAGTCGAATTCGTGCGCTTCCCCGAAGAGAGCCACGGTCTGAGTCGCAGCGGTGGCCCGAAACACCGGGTGGAACGACTGGAGCGCACGCTTGGTTGGTTTGAGATGCATTTGTAAACCTGAACCCATTTTCGCTCAGGCGTCAGGTGCGATACCCTTGTGCGCAGCAACCACCTGCGCGAACCACCGTCCGCGAGCACGCGATGTCGCCAGAACGTGAGGAATCCATGACCGTCAACGAAAACGACTACGTCGTCAGCGATGTCGAGTACAACGTGATCACTACTCTGGCCACGTTGCTTCAGGGCGAGGATGTGCTGGCCCGGTATACCGAGGACGCCAGGGAGGCCGGAGAAGACGAAATCGTCGCCCTGTTCGAGAGCCTCTGCGCGCACCACCGCGAGGTCGCCAAGGGGCTGCGCGCGGTGCTCAGCCGCAATCTCTCACCTTGACGCGTCCAATCGTCAGAGGTCAGTCCACCACTTGCTGTCATTCCGAGGATCGAGGAATCCCCTGTCCCAGGCCACCACAGAACCAACGATCGCGATCCACATCCGCTACTTCGCCATCTTGCGCGAGCATCTTGGACGTGGCGAAGAGCAGTTGAACGTGCCGGTCGGCACGACCGCGGGCGCGGTGTTCCCAATCGTCACCGCGTCCCAACCGCGACTCGCCGGACTCCAACGTTCGGTGATGCTGATGGTGAACGAGGATTATGTACGCGGCGACCATGTTCTCCATAATGGCGACGAACTCGCATTCATCCCGCCTGTGAGCGGCGGCGAGGGCGCCCCGGCCAGATTGTTCCTGGTCACTGAGGCGGTACTCGACCCGCGTGCGGTGGAAGCGCTCGTCGCCGCCGACAATGCGGGCGCGATCGTGACGTTCACCGGAACCGTCCGCGACCATGCCCGCGAGCGCGACGTGATCGGGCTCGACTATGAGGCCTATGCCCCCGCCGCCGAAAAGCAGTTGGGCTCCATCGGGATCGAGATCGTCGCGCGCTGGCCGAGCGTGCGTACAGCCATCCACCACCGAACGGGGTATTTGGTTCCGGGCGTCGCCAGCGTCGTGATCGCCTGCTCCTCGCCGCACAGAGCCGAAGCATTCGCCGCCGCTTCGTACGCGATCGAGCGCATCAAGGAGATAGTCCCGATCTGGAAGAAGGAACACTACACGGACGGCTCAACCTGGATCGGATCTGAAGCCGAATACCAGGCCGAAATCAAACGACCGTAGGGGCGGCGCCTCCGGCATGAAGGACACTTGACCAACTACCGAGCAGGGGTCTGCCCCATACTTCTATGCGTGCGACTGTCCACACGGCGATCTACTCGCCTTCCTCGCCAAGATCGACGTTGGTGAGGTTTCCGGAGCCGTCGGATCGTGACACTGGCATGTCCACCCGCGTCACGTACCGCTCGACGATCTCGCCGCGCCCGGCGACGCCAAGCTCGCGCATGATCACCACAAACCGATGCCGCAGATCGTCGAGAATCCCGGCTTTCGCCTCACCGGGCAACGACCAGAGGTCGTGCTTGAAGGGGCCGAGGGCGCGCTTGCGCGCGTTATAGTAAAATTGGGCGTCGGTTTGCCCCTCCTTGCGCTCGTCGCGATGATTGGCGTCAAGGTAGGAATACATTCGGCCCAGGAGTTCCTTCGGGAAATGCGGGGAATCGTAAATCGCATTCTGGAAAGCAGTTGCCAAGTGCACTTCCACGGCGTCGGCCGCCGCGAACTTGCCGAAGGCTTCCTCCGGCAGGGTCGACGCGCCGTGCTGCACGGCGCCACCGAGTCCGTAATGCTGTTTCGCGACCACCGAGAGTTTGGCCAGCGTCTCGAAATCGACGCTGACATCGTCGATCGAGCCATCGGGAAGCACGGAGCCACCGTGACTGGTGCCGGTTTGGACGCTGATTTTGCTGATTCCAGTCAGCGTCTTGCCGGTGGCCGCTTCGCGCCGGTCAAGTTCCTCCAGGTACCCCTCCATGTAGGCGTCGAGGTCTTCGATCGTGCTGTTGGTCTTGCCAACCTCGCCGATTTCGCCGCCGATGGAAATAGTCACTCCGGCCGGCTCCACTCCCCGGATCGCCTCGGTGAGGTCCACCGTACGCACGTAATTGGCGCGCTGTTGTTCCTTGAGCGTTGGCAGGGAGAGATTGACGAGGGTTGAGGTGTCGATGTCGATATTCCCGTAGCCTGCTTCAATTGCCTCAAGCGCCAGGTTGCGCACGGCATTGAGTTCGGCCTCGGGATCCTTATCCCAGGCCGATTGGCTGGTCTGGTAGTGATCACCCTGGATGAAAACGGGGCCACGCCAACCTTCCTTGATCGCGGCGGCGAGCACGACCGAGGCGTATTCGCCGGGTCGCTGGTCCGTGTATCCCATTTCGGAACGGGCGAGCTCGAAGATGACCTGGCGGCTTTCGGTCTCGGCGGCCGCCTGGAAAATCGTGCGTGACACGTCGTAGGCCATGCTCCGAACATTGATCGCGGGAGTCGTCGCGTTGGAGTAGGCGCCCTTTCCGGCGGCAATGTAGAGATTGTGGATCGAGGCGCTCCAGGCGCCGGAAGCGTTCGCGATGTGCCGGATCAACCAGCGGCTTTCGTGCTTTGCCTTGTCGGGACCGAACACCGCGGTCCAGACCAACCGGTCGATGAACTCACCGCGCACTCCAGCCTCGTCGTGCACTTCGACGCCGTCCTGCTCGATTCGCACCATGCCATCGGCGGCCTCGCTGATCTCGACAACCGATTCATACTGCAACGATGTCATCAGTGAACCCCTCCGTCCCCTGCCCGCGGCAGTCGGGGCATTTGAGTCGGCCCCGCAACCAACGTACGACTGTAGTTGTAGCGCAGACTCACCGACCAGTGCGCGTTTTTCCCCTACCCGAACGCAGGAGCGACCGGTCACCCAATGGGCATCCGGTCGCCCGGCCGACGTGCGATCTCCTGGGTTATTCGACGGTAAGTGTGCCTTCCATTCCCGCTTGGCGATGCCCCGCGACCGAGCAGTAGAAGGTGTACATACCTGGCTCCACATTGATCGTTACTTCCGCAGAGGCGCCGCCATCGAGCAACTCGGTGT
>JACCUV010000304.1 GCA_013698495.1 Chloroflexia bacterium | reverse complement strand
CACGTTGAGCATCACCGATCGCGTCATCCGCGCGACATAGGCGGTTTCGACCAGTCCCAGCGTGATCGCAGGCAAAAGGAGCGATCTCAGGTTGTCGACGGGATCGGAAAAGTCCCCGGCTCCGATCGCCGGAAACCACCCCAGTCTCACGGAAAAGACGTAAATGAGCAGGATGCCGATGTAAAAGGCCGGCGCCGATAGCCCGGCCAGGGAGAGGACGCGGCCCAGATAGTCGACCCATGTATTTCGCTTGACCGCGGTGATCACGCCCGTGGGAATGCCCAGCAGCAGCGCGATGAGGATTGCAACGAAGGTCAGCTCGAGTGTATGCGGCAAGACAAACTGGATCTGTTCCCAGTTGGGAGCGCGATTGACGAGCGACCTGCCCAGATCGCCCTGCGCCAGGTTCCACATATAGTCCACGTATTGGGCAAAGATCGATTTGTTGAGGCCCAGTTCTTCCTTGAGTTGATTGACCGCCTCTTCGGATGCCTGGTCGCCGAGACGCGCCCGCGCGGGATCGCCCGGAATCACGCGCACGACCACGAAGATGATCGTGATCACGACAATGAGCGTGGGAATGGCGAGCAGCAATCGCCGCAAGATGTGCATCAACATCGGGTGTGTCCCAAATTGTCATTCCGCAACGGGCGCCAGCGAGTGGAGGAATGACATTCAAGCGCTCTTCGCGGTGAGAGGACACGCAGGTCCTCTCCTACGAAACAGGCCCTATCGCCAACGGGCGCCGTCCGGCTGGACGGCGCCCGTTGTGTAATCCCGATCGGTGCATCAACCGGGAACTGAGGTCAAATCAGTCGCCGCCGATCGACGTGGTTTCGTCGATCCCCGGGTAGAGCTGAACTACCGAAACCAGTTCGTGACCGTAATCGACATTGGCGTTCTTGGCATACACCTGGTTGGTGTACATCAGGCCATAGCCGGCGAAGTTCTCGATGATCTCGGTATTCGCCTGTTGCCACAGCGCGGCCTGCTCGTCGGCATCGGTCGTGGTCCGGGCCTGCTCGACCAGTTCGTCGAGGGTGAAGTGCGAGAAGTTGGTGACTCCGCCGCCGGTGCTGAAGAACTGCGTCAGATAGACATCGGCCGTCGGGCGGAAGGCCACGTAAATCACGATCGCATTCGAGCCTTCGCGGATCAGGTCATGCATCGCCTGATGCTGGACGACTTCGAGATTGACCGTAATCCCGATTTCGCTGAGTTGCTCCTGAAGGACAGTGTAGGCTCGCAGGTACGAATCCATTTCCGATGAGACCAGGTCGAGCTCGAAGCCCTCGGCGTAACCGGCTTCCGCCAGCAGTTCCTGGGCGCGCTCGAGATCCTGTTCGTAGTTCACGCCTGCTTCCGTGGCGGCTTCTTCAGAGAGCCCGCCGGGCATGAACGCTTCCGGAACCACCGAGTAGACTGGCTCCGAAACCGGGGATCCGGAAAGTGCAATCGTGTCCTCGCGGTTGATCGCGAGCAGAATCGCCTCGCGGACGAGCGGGTCCTTGAGGATTTCGTGCTCGACATCGAGATTGAGGAAGACCACCTCTCCGACGCCGAAGACATCGACCTGGAGACCTTCGACTTCGCTCATCCGGTCGACCCACTGCGCTTCCGGCACACCGGCGATCACGTCGAGGTCATCGGATTGGAGAGCCTGCTCGCGGCTGGTGCCATCGGCCACGAAGGTGACCTCAACTCCACCAAGCTGGGGCGCCCCGCGGTAGAAGTCGTCGTTGGCCGTCAACACCACCGCGACTTGAGGGGTGTAGCTTTCGAAGGTGAACGGTCCAGTTCCGGCCGGGCTGGTGATGAACTGGTCTGCGCCCAATGCGTTATACGATTCTTCGCAGAGCACGTAACCGCCGGAATAGTTCGCAACCTGTGGCAGGAAAAGTGCCTCGGAGACTGGCGTTTCGAGGGTGATATTGAACGTGGTCGCGTCTGGAGCGTCGAATGACCACCCGGCATACCCACCTGCGTAACCGGAGGTGTCCGGGTTGGACACCTTGGAGTACGAGAACAGCACGTCGGCCGAGGTCATCGCATAGGCCTCGCTGCCTGCTGTACCGTGGCATTGGACGTCGTCGCGCAGCGTGAATGCCCACGTTTGGGTGCCGTCCTCATTCTCGGTCGCCACCGGCATCTCGGTGGCGAGGTCGGCTTCAAACTGCGTGGCATCGCCGGGAACGAACCGGACAAGACCGTTGAACACCATGTCCACGATCGTGCGATCGCCGGTGGCCGACGAAAAGTGGGGATCGAGCGTCTGGATATCGGCGGCATTCGTCCCGAACCGCATCACCGGGCGATCCTGTGCTCCGGCCTGACTCATGATGCCCGCGAACGAGGTGAGCACCATCATGAACACGGCGAATATCGAAACCGTTCGCCGCGTACCTCCTGACAAGCTACGCATTCCTGATCCTCCTCGTACCGGCTTCGATACCGGTACCATTGAAACCTCGTCGTCCGAATCCGGACAACATTGCCGAAAACGCCGCACTCGCGCTCCTGTCCGCTTTTCAGGCGGTGTCGAGTCCTGGGTGGATGCAGGCGACCTGGCTCCCGATGGTCCAGCGTTGGCGCGCATCGGGGCTACATCGCCTGGGCAACTGTTACGCTGGAAACCCGTGGTCGGGATTTGGTCCCGGTCGACTTCGATCTTGAACTGGTCAGGCGCCTGATAATGCTCAATAGTCCCACAATTCGGGCCTCGCGGTCAAAGCGCTGGCTCATCGATGACGAACGAACAGGGGAGCGCGGTGGCATTGGCGACGGTTCATTGGTGGACGAATCGACGCCAACATCAGGAGATTATGAGGCGGCGTTGTCGTAGCGGCATGCTGCTGTTGGCAAGCGCGGTTGCGGTCGCCGCGTCATCGTTGCCGTCACCGTTCCCGGTGGATGCCAACATGCCTGACCACAGCAGCTACACGATCGATGTGGACTTCGAACCGGTGTCGCGCTTGCTCGCGGGCGAACTCGTCCTGGATTGGCGAAACAACACCGGGCAGGTGCAGGAATCGCTCTATTTCCGGCTATACCCAAACGCGCCGCACTACGGCGATGGCTCCACCGGAGTGAGCGAGGTCACGGTCGATGGCCAGGCCGTGGATGCCCGCCTCTTGCTCGATCGCACCGTGCTCGAACTCAACATTGGCCATGACGTGGAGCGCGATGACCGCGCCGAAATCGCGATGACCTTCGAAACCGTTGTCCCCTCAACTTCCGATGCCAGTTTCGGCATTCTCGGCGGCGATCCCGGCGCCGGCTGGCAACTGGCGGACTGGTTTCCGATCCTCGCCGGCTGGGAAGACGATGAAGGTTGGTATCTTGATCCGCCGACCCGGTTCGGCGACCCAACCTATGCCGATAGCGCCACATTCGACCTCGAATTTTCTGCGCCCGATGACTACGAGGTGCTCGGTTCCGGCGCCACTGTGGAAGAAACGGTCAATCTCGTCACTGACCAGGTGACCACGATCATCGAAACGTCTCCCGGTCGCGATCTTACCCTCTCGCTGTTGTTCGACGACGAGGCTGGCTCAATCGAAACGACCGAGCGCTCGATCGCCGGATCTGCGGTGCGTGTCTCGTTGCCGCGCGACGAGGCGTTGCCCGGACTCGGCGCCGCCATGCTCGAGATTGCCGCCGAGACGCTTCCGCTCTACGAAACATGGTTTGGCGAGCATCACGATCGAGAATTGGACATCGTCGCGGCGTCGCTTTCCGGGGCCAGCGGCGTCTCCTGGCACGGCATCGTCTGGCTCGATGTCGACGCCATCGCGCGCGACGGCCAACTCTCGGATCGAACCCTCGATACGCTCCGCTTCGTTCTTGTCCACGAACTGGCTCACCAGTGGATCGCGGGCATCGTCGGCAGCAACAACAACGATCACGGCTTCATGACCGAAGGGCTGGCCAATATCGTCACTGTGCTCGCGATCCGCGAGGCCCATGGCGTCGAGGTGGCTGATCGGGTGCTCCGGACCTGGGTGGCGGGCGGCTACCTGGCAATGCTCGAATCCGGAATTGACGGAGTCACCGATGCTCCTGTCACTGATGAGTCGGATATTGTCACCCGGTCCCAGCTCATCTATGGCAAGGGCGCTCTGGGGTTCGAAGCGATTCGCCAAGCCATCGGCAACGACGCGTTCTTCGCCGGGCTGGCGGCCTACGCGACCGAGTACCGGTTTCAGGTTTCAAATCCAAACGACCTCCTCAATGCCTTCGAGGACGCCGGCAGCGTGGACCTCGACGACCTCTGGAGCTTCTGGTTCGACGAGGAGCGCACGACTTTGGCCGATGTCGACGCGATCCTCACCGGCTTCGCCATCCATTGAAGTTAGGCTGACTGGTAGTGGCCGTCCCGTGTGACGGCCATCACAACTACGAGTTCTCTTCGTCACAAAAGCTTCCGTCGCATGACTTACATACTTGACACGTACTGGTTAGACTTGTACTATCAATCATGTTATGAAGGGCGCGCGTACGACGCCTTTCAATTGCAATCCGAGACTCACACTGGAGGATCCCCAACATGGCTACCCGATACCCAACCACCTCAATTTCCGGCATGCACCGGGCGATGGACCGCCTCGTCAATGAAGCCTTCAGCCCATCCCACTTCGGCACGATTTGGCCGGCGCAAACTAGCCACAAGGGACAAGTGCTTGCGCCGATCGACGCCTATGCCACCGACGACGAGGTTGTCATTCTCGCCGCGATTCCTGGTGTCTCCGCCGAGGACATCGAGATCAACATCGAGCAGA
>JACCUV010000278.1 GCA_013698495.1 Chloroflexia bacterium | reverse complement strand
TGTCGACGTCCAACAGACGGGATCGGTATTGAATTCGGCGGGTATCTCGATGCTGCTGACTGAAACCCAAAGCAGTGAACTGGTTTGGCTGACCGCGTTGGATTGATCCTCCCTCTCCGTTCACATGTACGTGCCCCCCAGACAGGCCACCGATATTGAAAACCAAACCGCGCCTCGTTTCCGTAACGCGTGCTTCATTTGCCTGAAAACACTCGGTTGGCGCCGCAAGACGCTGACCAAGCTGACGTGCGTCTGGCCCAAAGGGGCTATGCACTTGCCGAATATGGGCGTTTGTCAATGGCGCCGGCGTTGCCCATGATGCATGCTTATTCGGTTATGGGCCGTCTTGGGCACGTTCTTCGCGTGCGAACGTGTCGACAATGTCCCATTTTGGAACGTCAACGTCCGGCAGTCCTGCTTTCTGTCACTTGAATCGCAGCGCTCGCAATTGCATGATCGGTCTCGCGTCGAGTAACTGACCGACGATTCTAAAATTGCGTGACGCATTTCGCGGTTCAATTGTTGCCGATCAGCTCGACGCCTACTCTCGATCTCCAATGAGTGACAAGCACGGATCCCTTGATTCACTGACGAAAGGAGGCGGGGATCAGCGTCATCGCCTAACGAGGTACTCGATTCGTGGTCGCCGAATGTGCCGCCACTCGCATGTCAGGAAAGAGGAACGCAGCATGAACGATACGCTCAAAAGAAAACTGACCAGCGCCCTGATCGCCCTGGCGTTGACCTTCAGCCTCGGCGCCGCCACGCCGTTGGCAATGTACGCACAGGACGACGTCGCGACCGAAGCCGCCGATGTCGGGGACGACATTGCGGACGAAACCACTGATGTCGTCGAGGACGACGATGGTGGGTTCGAGTGGGGTCTGCTGGGGCTGCTCGGGCTCCTTGGCCTCGCTGGATTCCTGAAGAAGAACGACGATACGGTTCGCACCGTCGAACGACCGGCCGAACCAATTCGATAGGCCCTCGGACGAGCAGCTGAAACAAGTGGAACAAGGGGACATGCAATGCGCATGTCCCCTTTTCGGCGTCACTGCTAGCGCGGCTGGGGCGTTTCGAGGGCGAGGGCGGCGGTAATCAGCGAAAGGTGGGTGAATGCCTGGGGAAAGTTGCCCAATTGCCGCTTTGCGATCGGATCGTACTCCTCCGCCAGCAACCCGACATCGTTCCGCAAGCTCAGCAACCGGTCGAACAGCGCCTCGGCTTCGTCCTGCTCGCCTTGCATCGCCAACACCTCGACGAGCCAGAACGAACACGCCAGGAACGCGCCTTCGCCAGCCGGCAGTCCATCGACGCCTCCCTCATCGGCGTGATACCGGTAGAGCAGCCCATCGACAGAAAGCTCTCGTCGAATCGCGGCCACGGTAGAGACGAATCGGGGATCGTTCGCCGCCAGAAAGCCGACGATCGGCAGCAGCAATAGACTGGCGTCGAGTTCCTCAGAACCATAAGACTGGGTGAATGCCTGCTTCCGCTCGCTCCAGGCGGAGGCCAGCACTTCCGACTTGATCTCGTCGCGGATCTCTCGCCAACGCCCAACGGGACCCTCGCAACCGAACTCCTCGTGCATCCTGATCGCCCGATCGAACGCGACCCACGCCATCACCTTCGAGTGCGTGAAGTGGCGAGTGGGTCCCCTGACTTCCCAGATGCCCGCATCCTTCTTGCGCCAACCATCTTCGAGCCAGGCAAGCAGGTGGCGCATCAGGGCCCACGCGAAATGCGATTGACTCCCACCGTGGAGGAGAGTGTGATACTCCGCATCGAGGACTTCGCCATAGACATCGAGCTGCAACTGATTCGAGGCTGCATTCCCGACGCGAACCGGTTCGGAATCGGAGAATCCGGGAAGCCAGTCGAGTTCTCGCTCCAGCAGCCGGCGCTCTCCTCCTATTCCATACATGATCTGGATTTCCGCGGGATCGCCGGCAATCGCGCGCAACAGCCACTCGCGCCAGGCGACCGCTTCCTCCCGGTATCCGACTCTCAACATCGAGAGCAGGGTCAGCGAGGCATCCCGCAGCCAGCAGAAGCGATAGTCCCAATTTCTGACACCGCCGATCCACTCCGGCAGCGATGTAGTCGGAGCGGCAACGATTCCGCCTGTCGGTCCGTGGGTAAGCGCCTTCAGCACCAGCAGCGACTGCTGGATTTGCTCCCGATATGCTCCTTCGCTGTGACAATGATTGACCCAGTCGCGCCAATACGTCTCGGTTTCCGCGAGCGCGACATCCGGTTCGATTGGTTGCGGCAACGTTTCGTGGGAGGGATACCAGGTGAGCACGAACGGCACTCGCTCGCCGCCCTCCACCACAAACTCGGAAACGGTAGTCATATCCTGACCGTGAACTTCCGCCGAGGTCCTTAGGCACATGGCGTCGGGTCCTGCCACCGCAATCCGCGCCCCATCCACCCGCCGAACCCACGGCACGACCTTCCCGTAGTCAAAGCGAACTACAAGCTCGGATGTCATGCGCACGGACCCGTGCAACCCTTCGACTATCCGCACAATGTCAGGCGCCTTGCCGCGCGGCGGCATGAAGTCGATCACGCGGACCCCACCCTCGCTTGATTCATGAATGGTCTCAAGAATGAGGGTATCGTGTCGATACGCCCGCGTGGAGGAATCGGGCGCCGAGACCGGCGCAATGAGCCAGCGCCCATTGTCCGGTCCACCAAGGATCGCGGAGAAGCAGGCTCCGGAATCGAATCGGGGGAAGCAGCACCAGTCGATCGAGCCGTTTCGATGGACCAACACCCCGGTCTGCAAGTCGCCGAGAAGCGCGTAATCTTCTATTCGTGGCATGATCCCCCCAACGGGTGCTGTCTTTGGCTGCCGCGCGCACGACCACAATTAGGCGGCGGCGCGCTCGCTCGGTGTAGTGTATCGAACAGCTTTACTGAGACCCCGCTTCACATCGCCCTTGACTGCAATGGATCGCGCCGGCCAGGCCTCAAGCCGGTACGAGGTGCGCCTTGCTTCCGCTACGCCGTCAGTCGATAGAACCGGAAGAAGTCGTGTTCCAGGGGAAGGACTTCGGCGGCGGAGTAACCTGCCTCCGTCGCGTACTGGAGCAAAGTTGACGATCGCATCACGGTCCCCGTCGCCACCGATGGCTGGTCGACCATGCCAACCGGCAGACAATGGAGAATGCTGAACCCGTACATGTACCGCTCCACATCGTCACCCGGTGCGGCGAATATGTCCGCCACACGCTCATCGGCGATAAACACTGTTCCGCCATCGCCTACCAGTCTCGCCATTGAACGCAGCGTCGACACCGGATCGGACATATCGTGAATGCACTCGACGGCGAGTGCAAGGTCGTATCGACCAGCAAGTTCCGGATCGCCGGCATCGCGAACATGGAAAGACACCCGATCGGCTACGCCCGCCTCTTCGGCCTTGTCGCGCGCGGCCGCCACCGATGCCTCGTCCAGATCGAATCCGTCCACAAGCACATTCGGGAATGCCTTGGCCATGGCGATGCTCGATAGTCCCAGACCCATGCCGATGTCGGCGATCCGTGCGTCCTCGCCAGTGGTGAGTCTCTTGAACACATCTGGCATTGCCGGCAACCACTCTTGCGTCAATTGATGTAGGAACATCGGTCGTGTCGATCCCGCCTGCCCTTCGATCAGGTCGGTTCCATAGGCCTCGAACGGCACACCGCCGCCAGAGCGGTAGGCGTCCAGCACCTGGTCGATCGGTTTGACGCAACCGGCGAGGATCTGGGCAAGCGGGGTCATCGTAACCAAAGAGTCCGGATCGGTCAGCGGCTCGATATGTCCAGGTGGCAAACGAAATTCGCGAAGCGTCGCCTCTGCATTATTGAGAGAAACCTCAAGCAGGCCGGTGACCGCTTGTTGCTCAAGCCACTCGCGCACATACCGCTCGTGCGCGTCCGTCGCCGTCGCCAGTTGTGTCGAGGTCATGGGTTCGGAGGACGAAAGGGCCCGGTAGAACCCCATCTTCTCGCCCAGATAGACGGAAAACAGGTCCATTGCGGCCAGGGTCGCGCCAAACAGACGCTCCACCAAAGCATCGCGTTCATCGGAACCAGACGTTGCCCCTGTGGATTCACTCATCGGTAGCCTCCTGTACCCATGACAAGGAAATGACGACAGACCCCTGAGCACACTGTGTCGTGAACCCAGAATACACCGACTCACGCCTGTCGC
>JACCUV010000274.1 GCA_013698495.1 Chloroflexia bacterium | reverse complement strand
GAGACAATCGGCTGGATTCTGGGACCGATCTACGGGGCGGTGGTCACTGGCCTGCTCGACTTCACCGACGAACCCTGGCGCTGGGTGTTCTGGATCAACGTGCCAATGTTGGCGTTGCTCGTGATTGCATTTCGTGGATTCTCCAAAAAGTCACGCCAGGGAGTCGAACGGTCGTCGAGCTCGCGGATTGATTTGCCCGGCGCAGTGCTGCTCTCCATTGCGTTGACCGCGGTGAATCTGGCGCTGGCTTCAGGTGGTGAGTTCGGTGGAGGCACGGGCACCGGGATTCGGGCCATGGGCGGCACCGAGAATCCACTCGCCGACCGGGCGCCGTGGCTGCTCGGCGTTGCGGTCGTTTCCACCATCCTGCTCATTGCCTGGGAACGTCGCAGCCGGTATCCGCTTCTGCCCATTTCGCTCTACCGCCAGGGTCCGTTTCTCGCCACAATCGTCGCCAACCTCTGCCTCGGCGGGGTGCTGATGGTGACGATGGTCAATGTTCCGGTGGTGGTGGCCCTGACTGCCGATTCGGGGAACGTGAGTTCGCTGAGCGCGGCGATGCTGGCGCCGTTCACGGCGGCGATCGCCGTTGCATCCCTAATTGCGAGCAAGGCCGCTCGCCAGATTGGCGCCCGGGCGACAATGATCGGCGGAATCTCGCTGGCGGTAGCCGGCAGCATCCTGATCGCGGTGGTTCTGGACGGTGACAACATCTGGACAATGACGCCGGGTTTGCTCATCGGCGGCGCCGGAATCGGTCTGCTCCTGCCTGCCTTGGGAACGCTGCCGATCCAGCTCGCCGGCGCCGCGAATCGGGGTGCGGCCGCGTCCTCGGCACTCATGTTCCGGTTGCTGGGGATGACCGTTGGGGTCTCGATCCTGACCGCTCTGGGTGTGCGGCGGTTGCAGACGCTCACCGGTCGCCTGGAACCCATTGTGCGGGAACCGGACGAATCGACTGCGCTGTTCCTGACACGTCAGCGGGAATTCATCGTCGATCACGCGATCCCGCTGTCGCTTCAGGTAATCCGGGAGACATTCCTCGCCGCCGCCGTGATTGCGCTGCTCGCCGCAATCCCAATTGCCATGCTCGCCCGCTACTTCAGTTCGGATGCGTCGACGGTAGACACCTGACTCGAGATCGCCGCTCGCAGGGCGGCGATGTTCCTGGCGATCGACGCCTCGCCGTTGATCACCGAACTCCCTGCCACAATCGAAGTCGCGCCCGCTTCGACGACACGCGCTATCGTGGTCGAGTTAATCCCGCCATCGACCTGGATCGCGCACTCCGGGTTCACCCTATCGATCGTCTCTCGAAGGCGTCGAATCTTGTCTGGCATCGACGCGACGAACGACTGACCCCCAAACCCGGGGTTAACGGTCATCACGAGTACCCGATGGATGTGCGGAATCAGTTCTTCGATTGCCGAAATGGGCGTGGCGGGGTTGAGCGCGACGCCTGTGCGCATGCCAGAACCGACAATCGACTCGACGACGCGATGCGCGTGCGAGGCGGCCTCGATGTGAAAGGTCATAGAATCGGCTCCGGCACTCTGGAAGTCATCGACCCAGCGACCTGGTTCGACAATCATCAGGTGCACGTCGATTGGCAGGGACGTTCCGCGCCGTGTCGCCTCGAGTACGGGCAACCCGATCGAGATGTTGGGCACGAACCGGCCGTCCATCACATCGAAGTGAATGTAATCTGCGCCCGCCTGTTCGATCTCGGTCAACTGCTCGCCCAACCGCAGGAAATCGGCGGAAAGTACCGATGGGCCAATCGCAATCGGGAATGGGGAGTTCGGTCGTGACAATCGTTGCTCCTGGCGCAGAGATATGGGCGACCGACTCGATTCGTATTCGCCGCACGTTCCCGTACTGTAGCAGGACCATGGCGGTCGTCGTTGATGCCCTGCGCCTATAATCGGGGTACTGATGGGGAATCCCCCGGCCGGGAGGCGCCAAAGCGTGAAGTTGCTCGCAAAGTTCGAACATTCAATTGAGCGCCTGATGGAAGGCACGACCAGCACCTTGTTCAATCAGAGCCTCCAACCAG
>JACCUV010000040.1 GCA_013698495.1 Chloroflexia bacterium | reverse complement strand
GCGTAGGCGCGAAATGTGTCGTCGCCGAAGCAGATCACGCGAATCGTGAGCAGATTTGGGTCGCGGTCAACGGCGTCGCGAAGTTCGCGGACGGCAATCCGCGATGCCCGCTCTACCGGAAACCCGTAGGCGCCGGTACCGATTGAGGGGAAGGCGAGACTGACGAGGCCCATCGACTTCGCCAGCCGCGTGCAACTGCGATAGCAATTCGCGAGGATGATGTCTTCGCCAGCGGCGCCACCGCTCCAGATCGGCCCCACGGTGTGGATCACGAATTTGGCGGGCAAGTGGAATCCGGGTGTGACGCGGGCCTCGCCGGGCGGACAACCACCTATCGCCCGGCACGCGGCGCGCAGGTCAGGACCAGCGACGCGGTGGATCGCGCCATCGACTCCGCCGCCGCCGAGCAACGACGAATTCGCGGCATTGACGATCGCGTCGACCCGCTCGCGCGTGATGTCGCCCTCCACCAGGTCGATGTAGCCATCGCTGATCGCCATTTCGCGCTCCCCGCTCCTTCTATCACGCGCATCCGACGAAAGTGATGCTGATTCTCGCGCCTCGGCGCCACAAATGGCCAAGGAGGGATTTCGACGGTTGCGAACGGGATGATCGAAACGTGTTTGACACCAAAATAGCGGTGTTTCGCCAATTCTCGCCGAAAGGCGCCAGGGTCGTGGGCATCGCGCTTCGGGCCGAGCGCAAGAACGTCGACAAGATCACCAAAGGGGCGAGGATGCATCCGTGATTGAAGCGAAAAATCTGCAACAGCGATGCGGTGACGAATTCGACGTGCCGCGGTCACCAGTGCACACAGCTGTGAGGAGATTGCTCCGGTCGCCGGCGCTCCCTACGGAATGACGTTCCAATCACGCGGCGGCGATTGCTTCCTTGAGCAGAGCCGGAACTTGGGATGGTGACTGGGCGACGCGCACGCCGGCGGCCTCCAGCGCTTCGATCTTGTCGGCCGCCGAACCGGACCCGCCGGAGATGATCGCCCCGGCGTGACCCATCCGCTTGCCAGGCGGCGCCGTTTGCCCGGCGATGAAGCTGACAACCGGTTTGGTCACGTGTTCCCTGATGAAGACCGCCGCGTCCTCCTCGTCGCTGCCCCCGATTTCACCGATGATCACGATCGATTCAGTTTCCGGGTCGGCTTCGAACAGGCGCAGCACGTCCACGAACGACGTTCCGATCACCGGGTCGCCACCAATCCCGACCGCCGTAGACTGCCCGAGACCGGCCTTGGTCAGCATGTCGACGACCTCGTAAGTCAACGTTCCGGAGCGGGAAACAAGCCCCACCGAACCCGGTTCGTGAATAAACCCCGGCATGATCCCGACCTTGGCCTGGCCCGGCGTGATCAGACCTGGACAATTCGGCCCAATCAAGCGCGCGCCATTGGCGTTGACGTACGCGTAGACCGGCACCATATCGTTGATCGGCACCCCTTCTGTGATGCAAACCACCAAAGCGACGCCGGAGTCGACTGCCTCGTAGATGGCGTCCGGCGCGAATTTAGCCGGGACATAGATGATCGAGGCGTTGGCCCCGGTTTCGGCCACTGCCTCCTGGACCGTATCGAACACCGGCACACCGGCGACCTGCTCGCCCTTCTTGCCCGGTGTCACCCCAGCCACGACATTCGTTCCATACTCGACCATCTGGGTGGTGTGGAACGAACCTTCGCGACCGGTGATGCCCTGCACGAGCAGGCGGGTGTTGCTATCGACAAGAATGCTCACTGATCAACTCTCCCTGGCGTGCGATTGGTTTGACGATGCGGCGAGATCAGTCCGCTCGACTGTGAGCCGCCGCGACCACGCTCGCGGCGGCTTCGTCCATCGTGTCGACCGCGGTCAATCCAGCCTTGGCGAGGATATCCTTGCCCTCGTCGGCGTTGGTCCCGGAGAGCCGGACCACGATCGGGGCCGAAACCTCAACCTCGGCCAGCGCCTCGCGAATGCCGTCGGCGACAACGTCTCCCCGGGTGATGCCGCCAAAGATATTGATCAGGATCGCCTTGACATTGGGATCGGCCGTGACGAGGCTGAAGGCCTTCGCCACCTGCGATGCGCTGGCGCCACCACCGACATCGAGAAAGTTGGCTGGTTCGCCGCCATGCTGCTTCACCGCGTCCATCGTCGCCATCGCCAAACCGGCCCCATTGACGATGCACCCGATGTCGCCGTCGAGCTTCACAAACGAGATGCCACTGTTCCGGGCATCGAGTTCGGTCAGGTTTTCCTCCGCGAAATCGCGCATCTGCTCAGACTCGTCGTGCCGGAACAGCGCGTTGTCGTCGAAACTCATCTTCGAATCGATCGCTCGCCACTCGCCGTCCTCAGTCAGGATCAGCGGATTGACCTCCACCAGCGTCGCATCTTCCCCCATGTAGGCTTCGTACAGCTGCTGGGCGATCGCCGCGAACCCGTTCACCTGTGTGGCGGGGAGCCCGAGCGCAAACCCCAGTTCTCGCGCCAGGTAGGGATGAAAGCCAAGCACCGGGTCGGCGCGGCGTTGCACAATCTTGTCCGGCCGTTCCCGCGCCACTTCCTCGATATCGACGCCGCCCTCGGCGCTGGCCATCACGAGCACCTGGCGGTTCGGCCGGTCGAGGACGACGCCGAGATAGAATTCCTGCGCAATCGCCACGCCCTTGGCCACGAGCACCTTGTTCACCGTATGCCCGCTGATGTCCATGCCCAGGATCGCCGCGGCCGCCTGTCGCGCCTCTTCCGGAGAGTGGGCGAGCTTGATTCCACCCGCCTTGCCCCGCCCACCGGTGTGCACCTGGGCCTTGACGACGACTGTTCCACCGTACTCGGCGGCGACAGCCGATGCTTCCTCCGGCGACTCGGCGACGCGTCCGGGATTGACCGGAACGCCGTACCTGGCCAGGATCTCGGCCGCCTGATACTCATGGACATTCATAGACGGTGAAGCTCCTCGTGGTGCAACCGATTTCCCTGGACCGCGCTCGCTTCGCAACGGGATTCGAGGCATCGGGATGCCAGTGTGTCTGCGTGGGATCGTACCATGGCCGGGCCGGTGGATAGCCCGCGCACAGCGGATTGGAGGAACCGGGTTCTCCACTATGCATGTTTGTGAATCGCCCCCGTTTGGCTTCACGATCATCGGCCTTCCGCCAATTTCGTCGAACCATCAACGGACAGCTGCGCGTGATCCGCCTTGACGTGTCCTTGCGCATGCTACAATCCGGGAACCACGCGGATATCGGAGAGAGCACTCGCGCGCGCGACCATAGCGCGCCATCGCATCCGATCTTGGTGAGACCGGGTTGGGGGAAGTCGTGTTCGAATCGGAGCCAAAATGTCGCGATGAGCTCGCGACGAGAGAGGTGCTGTTGGATGAGTGATCGATCGCTGACTTGTCGCGATTGCAGTCAGGAATTTGTGTTCACGCTCGGTGAGCAGGAGTTTTATCAGCAGCGCGGTTTTTCCGAGCCTCAGCGATGCCCCAATTGTCGACAGGCCCGCAAGAGTCAACGCGATGGCGGCGGCGGTGGTGGTGGATACGCCAGCGGCGGCAGCTCCTCTGGTGGATTCGGCGGTGGTAGTGGATATGGCTCTGCACCGCGACAACTGTTTCCGGCAACCTGCTCGGAGTGCGGACAGCAAACAGAGGTGCCGTTTAACCCCACGGCGGGCAAGCCGGTGTACTGCCGTGAATGCTTTTCCAGTCGCAAGGCGGCGCCCCGGTTCGACGCCTGGTAGCGCTTTGGGGCCTACCACGGCCCCTCATGCAATGGTCGTTTCGGTTCGCCGACTCGACCGTTGCGGTTTTACCAGCGACTGCTCCTGGAGGGCCCGAGACGCCGCCGCCATTTCGAAGGCGCTCCGTGCTTGAGACGGGCCAATCGTCCCCGGCCCACGGACTCGAATTCATGGCTTTCGACCACCACCACAGCCCTTCTCCGCCAGCTCGGGCACACGGCGAGCTTGTCCGAGCCGGCGAGCAAGTCGAGCTGCGTCGCCACACGCCGGATCAGCGAACGACATTCGTTCGCTGGTATCGGGATGCCGAAATTGCCGGCCTCCTGCGCCACGATCTGGCCCCGTTGACCGAAAGCCATGCCCGCGCCTACTTTGACTCAGTCATCTTGCCCGCGAGCGTCCGCGGAGCCTGCTGGGCAGTCCATGAGCGCGACACACGGCGGCTGATCGGGTCGACGGCGATCGTCGACATCAACGAACTAGCGGGGTCATCCCTGTTTCGGTTGGTGATCGGCGAGAAGGAGGTATGGGGACGCGGCTACGGAACCGAGGCCACGAAACTGGTGTTGGCCGAGGCGTTCCTGCGAGTCGGTTTGCAACTCGTCAACCTTGAGGTCTTCGCCCACAACCCACGTGCCCTGCGGGCCTACGCCCGCGCCGGATTTCGACGAACCGGGCATCACACTGAGTGGGTGGCCAGGGCCCGCCGCCAGATCGACGTGATCGAGATGACCATCGCCAAAGCAACCTGGCTGGAGGTCGGTGGCGCATCGTCGCAGGTTGGTGAACAGCAGGGGATATCCGACACCGGCGCGGACTACACGTCCTGACGTTCCTGGCCAACGACCCGATGCATAACATCCGCCAGGGCCTGCCGTGTCTCATGGCTCAGGCGCAACAGCTCCTGCTGGGCGCCGTCGTCCAGTTGCAATCTCACGAAGAGGTCTCGAAGTTCGTCGTCTACGACTCGCGCCGACTTCTCTTTCGTACGCAACGACGTCAGGTCGGACCCGAGGGCGGACGCGATGTTGTCGAGCACATCGTAGGAGGGCACGGTCAGTCCGCGCTCGATCCGGGACAGGTGCGAAGGTGAGATTGCGGCACTCTGGGCAAGGTCGCTGAGCGAGAGCTTTCGACGCATGCGCATCGATCTCAAGGTGGGGCCGACGCGCTGCCGCACCAGGTTTGGCCCGGGGCGTGGGGACTCGTGGTTCATTGACTTTCCCTTTCCAGTCGCGTGAGTGTGTGCGATGGCGGGATTCGGTGACTGCACGGCCACGTGAGCCACCTGAATCCTGGTGAGGCTGCACGAATTAAACCGTGGCAAGCAACAGACGGCGACTTGGCCCGATTGTATCCGAGCACGTTTTAATTGCGAACTCGAACGGGCTAATCCCCGTGAGCCAGCCATCCTCTGGTCTCAGTCTCCAGAGCCGATGTTGGCGCCCGTTGTCGAGAGATGCGGTCATACTCAACCGCAACGAGACCTGCGGCGAGACGTTCTCGCGATCGGAAACCCGCAATGTTCCTATAATGGTTCGATACGGATGTTCTCGCCACTTATCCGGCGTCAACCGCAACATGCGAACTTCAAGACCCGGAACGCCCCTCACCAAGGACACATCTTCCATGCCCACCACGCCGACGCTCCCCGGCTCACCCTCAAGTGACCTGACCGGTAATCCCTCGACTTCGATCCTCGACGCGGTCTCGAAGCCCTCGGATCTCAAGGGTAAAACCATCCGCGAGCTCAACCAGTTGGCCCTGGAGATTCGCGACGACCTGATCGCGAATGTGACCAAAACGGGAGGACATCTCGGCGCCAGCATGGGAACCGTGGAGTTGGCGATCAGCCTGCATTACGTCTTCGAATCGCCAAGGGACAAGATCGTCTGGGATGTCGGGCATCAGGCCTACGCTCACAAAATCCTCACCGGGCGTCGCGATCGCTTCCCGACGTTGCGAAAGGAAGGCGGCATGTCCGGTTTCCTCAGCCGCGATGAAAGCGAGCACGATGCGTTCGGCGCCGGTCACGCCTCGACCTCGATTTCGGCGGCGCTCGGCATGTCAGTGGCGGAGGCGCACAAAAC
Source organism: Chloroflexia bacterium (assembly GCA_013698495.1). Taxonomy (GTDB): domain Bacteria; phylum Chloroflexota; class Chloroflexia; order Thermomicrobiales; family UBA6265; genus JACCYX01. The sequence continues at coordinate 6,903 of JACCUV010000040.1, read as the reverse complement.
GGCGCCGAGCGAGCGTGGACGAGTCGTGGCCGTGATCGGCGATGGCGCGCTCACGGGCGGCATGGCCTTCGAGGGCCTCAACAATGCGGGACATCTCGACTGTCCATTTATTGTGGTGCTTAACGACAACGAAATGTCGATTTCGCCGAACGTCGGCGCCATCAGCAAATACCTCAACCGGGTCCGCACGGATCGACGCTACAACCGCGCCAAGGATGAGCTTGTCGAGCGGCTGGAGCGTCTTCCCCAGGGCGACCTCCTGGTCGAGCTCGGCAAGCGAATGAAGGACTCGTTCAAGGAATTCATTTATCACTCCATGATCTGGGAAGAGCTGGGGTTCACGTACATCGGTCCTGTCGATGGCCACGACATCCGGGCTACGGTCGAAGCTCTTCGCCAGGCCACCGATATTGATGGACCAGTGTTTGTGCACGTCATCACCAGGAAGGGAAATGGCTACGACCCTGCCCTCACCGATACGGAGCGCAGTCATGCAGTGAGTGCACCGGTCAGCGCCAACACCTCGCTGACTCCGGTTCCGCCGAAGTATCAGGATGTGTTTGCGGAAACGCTTGTCGAAATCGCCAACGCCGATGATCGAGTGTTCGCGATCACCGCGGCAATGCCGACTGGAACCTCCCTCGTCAAATTCGCGAAGGCGCATCCCGAACGGTTTTTCGACGTCGGTATCGCCGAGCAGCATGCGGTCACCTTTGCGGCGGGCCTGGCGACCGCTGGGCTTCGTCCTGTCGTCGGCATCTACTCATCGTTCCTGCAGCGCGCCTACGATCAGATCATCCACGATGTGTGCATCCAGAACCTGCCGGTCGTGTTCTGTCTCGATCGGTCCGGATTCGCGGGCGACGATGGCCGCACCCACCACGGCGTGTTCGACCTGAGCTACCTGCGCTGCATCCCGAACATGACGATCATGGCGCCGAAGGACGAGAACGAACTGCGTCACATGATCGCGACCGCGGTCGATCACACATCCGGTCCGATCGCGATTCGCTACCCGCGCGGGGCAGGTGTTGGCGTGCCGATGACCGATGCGTTGACGGTGCTCCCGATCGGCCGCTCTGAGACTATCCGCACCGGGAGCGATCTCGCGATTCTCGCCGTCGGTTCGATGGTGCTGGCCGCGGAGCGAGCAGCCGATGAACTCGCCGCGAACGGTATCGAGGCGACCGTCGTCAACGCTCGCTTCGTGAAACCGCTCGACGAAGACCTGATCCTCGACCTCGCTCGGTCGCATGGGGCGATCGTCACCGTCGAGGAGTGCGCCGCGTCCGGCGGATTCGGCTCAGCCGTGCTCGAACTGTTGTCGGCTCACGGTCTGAACATCCCGGTGAAGGTCCTGGGCGTTCCGGATCGCGTTTTCGAACAAGCATCGCAAGGGCGGTTGCGTGAATTGGCGGGGCTCGATGTGCCGGGGATCGTGGCCACCGCGCGGCAGGTTGTCGCCTCCAGAGACGCGATCGAGGTCCATGTGGCTGTAGCGGCGCCCGCAAATTAAGGCAGGGTGCAGTCATGCTGGCTCCAGCCGCAAGCACGCCGCGACCCAGGCCCGACGGGCAAGCGCCGACTCTGGACGAACTTGTGCGCGCCGCCGGGATCTCTCTGGATCCAGAACACCTGGACCGGCTGAAGCGATATCGCGATCTGTTGTTCAAGCAAAACCAGTCCACCAACCTGACGGCGGTGCGTGACCTGCCCAGCATCGAACGTCGGCTCATTCTCGAAAGTTTCCGCCTGATCGCCCCGCTTCGCGCGCTTCCAATAATCAATGACGTACGACCACAGTCGTTGATTGACATCGGAACCGGGGGCGGGCTGCCCGGCATGGTGCTGGCAATTGCCTGTCCCGACCTCAACGTCTTCCTCCTCGACGCGACTGGCAAGAAAGTCGCCTTTCTTGATCTCGCGATTGGCGAATTGGGTCTGGGTAACGTCGTCACGATCCATGCCCGAGCCGAGGAAATCGGCCATCGACCGCGCTTTCGCGATGGTTTCGATGTGGTGACGGCACGAGCCGTATCGTCGCTACCGGCCTTGTTCGAACTCGGTCTACCGCTGCTGCGGGTTGGTGGCTCGTTGCTGCTGCCGAAGGGCGTGGACATCGCGGAGGAGCTGGCGGCAGCCGATCGCGCCGCTGAAATCCTCGGCGGGAAGATCGTCGATACTGGCATGTTGCCCGATCTCGGTTCGACGATCGTAACGCGGTTGGTGGTTGTCCGCAAAATGATCGCGACGCCGTCAGCGTACCCTCGACGGGCCGGCATTCCCGCCAGATCGCCACTCGGCTCGAATCGCATCGGGCAGGCAACGTCGTGAGCGCACAATCGTCAGCATTCCCCAATCGGCGCCATCGGCTCTTCTATCGCAAGGAAAAACTTCAGGGCGCGTGTTGGGAATACGAGATCGTGGGCGGCTGGCTGGATGTCGGCGTCGATTCCTCAACCCGACAAATCCTGCACCACACGTTCCGTTTCTATCGACCTCGTGAGGCGACCCGCCGCACCTTCGAGGGCTCGGAAATTGTCCTCCGCGCCGCCGCCGAGCAGTGGTTCTTTCCGGATCGATGGTTCTCGCTGCTCCGCTTCACGACCGACAACGACGACAGCATCGGTTATTACGTAAACTTTTCGCGTCCGTTGAGCGAGGTGCGGCGCGACTACTACGCCGATATCGATCTCGAACTCGACCTCTGGATCGATCTCGATGGCACGATCACGGAACTTGACCGCGACGAGTTCGAACGCGAAATCAGGGCGGACCGGCTCTCGGCCGAGTGGGCCGACGCCGTGATCGGCGCCGCCAACGATGTGACCGCCGCCGTGACCGACTGCATCGCCCGGCACGGACCCGATGTCGAGAAAACCCGAGACCCGCTGTACGGGATCCCCGAGTTCATCCTGCTCGCCTGAACAGAAGGGCTAGCGCGGATCTTTCATGAGCGAGGAGTACGAAGAGGGAGCTTGCCCCCGCCCGCACCGGTATGGCGCCACAAGGGACGGCCACTACCAGTGGGCGTCCTCCGGGTTAGACCTCTTCCGGACGCAGCGCCTCGACCCGACGCACGATTCCGAGCCATTTGTCGTAGGTAGCGCGCCGCGCCGGGTTGGCGAGAATTTCCCGCGCCGTCAACAACTCTCGCATGTTCGAGGCCGATCCCGGGTCGGGCGATGTGTCCGGGTGATACTTGATCGCCAGGCGTTTGAAGGCCGCGTCGATCACTTCAGGGTCCGCGAGGGGATCGACCTGGAGCACCTGGTAGTAGGTGCGGCCGATGGGCTGCTGGATACGTGGCGGACCCGGTCGCGATTCCTGCTGACGTCCCAACCAGGTCGACAGTTCCAGCTGGGTCATCAGCTTCGACTCGACAAACCCGACTTCCTTTTCCGGGATGCCCCACTTGCCGTGGCAGGTCATGCACTCCATGACCATTTGCGAACGCACCTTCATCGTCGGCACGAAATAGAGGGTCAGCTTGCGCCGGGTGTCGTAGACGGCAAAAACCGACGTCTTGCGACATGTGGGACACTCGTTGACGAAGAATCCTCGTTGATCGATATAATCGCGGGAACCAATAATTGGAAAAACCAAGGTTGTTGTATCTCCGGCGCCGAATCGAACCAGTCACGACTGTAGCAGCACCGGGTATGGGGCAACCACTCGTCGTCCCGCCAGTCGCCCGACGCGAGGGATCGATGCAATGACTGATGACCTCATTCCACAGTTCATCCGGGAGTGGCTGCAGACTCTGCATCCGGCTTCCCTGGAGGACGCGGCAGGCAATCCATCGACCACGGCCATCTTCTCCGCCGACATGATCGTCGGCTTCCTGCATGTCGGTCCGCTGTCGTCGCCCAGGGTCGCCGCGCTGGCCGACCCAGTTGCCGCATTGTTCCAACGCGCATGGGACCATGGCATCCGGCAATTCGTGCTCGTGCAGGACAGGCATGATCCCAGGACTCCGGAGTTCGAATCCTACCCACCTCATTGTCAGCAGGACACCGACGAGGCGCAAACTATTGAGCGCCTCGCCACGCTGCCCTTTGCCGATGCCTTCACGGCAATCGAGAAGAATTCGCTCAATCCTGCGATCGCCACGCATTTCGACGACTGGCTGGAGATGAACCGGGAACTCACGACCGCGATCGTGGTTGGCAATTGCACCGATCTCTGCGTTTATCAGTTGGCGATGCACTTGCGGATGCGCGCGAATGCGCTCAACATCGCGGACTTCCGCGTGATCGTCCCGATCGACGCGGTGCAGACCTTCGATATTCCGATCGATCCGGTTTCCGAGGCGGGCGCCGCGCATCCAGGCGACTTCTTCCACACTGTCTTTCTCTACCACATGGCGCAAAACGGGATTGACGTGTTGACCAGGCTGACCTAGGCGATTTACGCGTATCGCGCGCACGTCGAGATCGACGAGGAGTCCGACATGCCAGTCGTGCAGAGCGGGTTGATCACCGAGGATCGGGCGCGGCGCCACATCGCGGACCCGACAATCACCCCGATTCCGACTGCGCTCTTCACCGATCTCTATCACGTCGACGCGGTTTACGTGGCGTGGAAGAGCGGACAACTCGGCGATGCGACGTTCGACCTCTACACCAGATCAAATCCATTCGGTGGCGGTTTCATGCTGGTCGCCGGTCTTGAACCTGCCCTCGACTACCTGCGCGCGTTCAAATACACATGGCAAGACCGCGAGTATCTGGATCAGCTCCGTGGATACGAGCCAGCATTTCTCGACTATCTCCGCGACCTGTGTTTCACCGGTGAGATCGAGGCGATTCCCGAAGGGGAGATCGCCTTCCCCAACGAACCGCTGCTGCGCGTGACGGCCCCCTTTCCGGAGGCGCTGCTCATCGAATCGGGAATTCTGCGGACGGTCGGCATTTCCACGCTGATCGCGACCAAGGCGGCGCGCCTGACGCTGGCCGCCAAGGGTCGTGCCGTGAGCGACTTCGCGTTTCGTCGCGCCCACGAGCCGTTCCTGGCGGCGCGATCTGGATACATCGGCGGTTGCGCCAGCACCTCGTTCGTGGCGGCCGCGCGCGAGTATGGCATTCCCGCTTCTGGCACAATTCCCCATGCCCTCGTCCAAGCGTATGCCGATGAACTCACCGCCTTCCGCGCGGTCGCCACAGCGCTCCCCGAGTATGCCCTGCTGCTCGACACCTACGACGTCGCTCAGGGACTCGAGAACGCTATCGCGGTAGCGAAGGACGTCGCGGCGTCTCACGGTCACCGCCTCAATGCCGTTCGACTCGACAGCGGCGATCTCGACGCCGACAGCCGGATGTGCCGGGCAAAACTGGACCGGGCCGGACTCCACGACGTCCAGATTCTGGTCAGTGGAGACATCGACGAACACAAGATCGCCTCGCTCCTCGCCGCCGGAGCCCCGGTCGACGGTTTCGGTGTCGGCGGCAACCTTGGCGTGGGCCTGGGATCGATCGAAAGCGGAACAGTCGGTGGGGTGCTCGGGGCAGTCTACAAACTCGCCTGGTATGAAGGGAATGACGAAGAGGGGGCGGCGAGAATGAAGCTGGCCGGTGGTGGGAACAAGAGCACGTGGCCAGGACGCAAGGTTCCCTGGCGCGTCGGGGAGTTCGAGCACGACATCGTCGAACTCGATGGTCTGCCCGCGCCGTCGAACGGCCGACCCCTGTTGCAGACGATTGTGAAGGAGGGCCACCTCCTCCGCGAGCCAACATCCATCCGCGAGATTCGCGGCCGTGCCCAACAATCGATGCTCGCGCTGCCCGATCGCCTGCACGACATGACCGTGGCTGAGCCCTACGAGGTCCGGATGAGCGACGCCATCCGCAAACTCCGCGACGACACGATCGCCAATTTTAAAGACTGAAGGGTATCGTCGTGGACGACCATCGACTCGCGCGAGTGTTGGGTGAGTTGCTCGATCCTGATGGTCCGGAGGTAATTCGGATAGGTTCGTCGCCTTCCTCCCGCAATTCATCGACCACGGCACGTCGTTAACGACGCGGGAAGCGGGGCAAAACGGCGGCTCGTCAAAGGATGATTTGGACCAGGCGGGAGGAGTGATCGTTCGGCGGGACTGTCACCCCCGCACGACCTTACCCCGCAGGGTTGATCCGGATCGTAGACGACAGATTATCTCTACCTCAAACGAGCACTCTCAATGTTGATTTTACCCGATTAGTCAACCGCTTCCACCGTGGTGGGGTGTGGTTCACATTCTGGTATTTGGGGGTATCTGACGACCGAGTTTCGCCGTAGCGGTCTCGTAGGGAAGGACGAGCGGGCCTGAAGCACCATTCGACAACCCTGATCTGGCCCGCGGACGCGTAGCGTTGCCTGCCCTGAGCTTGTCGAGTGGGTCCTCCCGCCCAAGCCTGGATCAGCCGGGTCGGCGGAACCATCACAGGGTTTACTCAGGGCCCGTCGCTGGCGAGGGAAGTGTATGTCGTGCGCGTCGACGCCATTGTCCCTGGACTCACACCGAAACGTGAATCTCACCCACACCCCTTGTGTACGTACGGTCCACGTGGTAGCATCCGTGACAATGACTTGTGCCAATGCGTCACAATCACAAGACAGGCAGCGCGAGGTGAGTAGGGGCGCCTCGCATTGTCGGCGACTTGACGATCGCGGCTTGGTCGCCAACGGCCGCCAGACGATGTTCCGCCGGAACCATCGAACTCGGAGTTGGCTGCGGGATTGGGGGAAAGGAACGATGCTGGTGACCGATTTGGCCTACCGCGACATGGATGCTCGCGCGGATGGCCTCTTCCAGCGACTTGGGTCCCTTGTTGGCGCTGTCTTGCGAAGAACGACACAACATCCATCCAGTCGCGATGGCGTGTTCGTCCTCGGACCGGAACACACGGCCCATCTCAACTT
>JACCUV010000245.1 GCA_013698495.1 Chloroflexia bacterium | reverse complement strand
AGCGCCAGCCCATGTCGCGATCGAGCAACCCGCCATAACCGAGCGAGGCGAGGTCGTCGTCGGACATCCGCTCATCCGCCATCACCCACGGCGGCGCCAGATCGGCGACCGTCGCTTCCAAATACATCGATAACGAGGCGAAATTCGCGATCGGCGTGGCTGAGTCGACGATTTCCGCCAGCCAAAACATCGACACTGGATGAGCAGGAGCGCGCGGCGGAACCAAATCTGACGCTGGAACTGTCGAATCATCATCGTCGGCCCTCCAGATCATGATTGACGCGTGTCAACAGGCGCCGGACGAGCAGACCTGTTGCTTTTAGGAACGCCTTGGCGCCCGGAATCGATTCGCGGCTTCCTGGGCGCCGATTTCGAGCTTGCGCAATCAGACGCAGCGATCGAAGATACGCCGCCTGGCCCAAACGATGGCGCGGCCCCACCGCCGCAGCCAATGGGAGCGGTCCCATTGCAGAACACCGATGGTCCGTCGCATACTGCGATTCTTCACCGGAGAGTCGACCCGAACCGGGCGAGCACCACCTGTTCCTCGCCTTACGCAAGATTGTGAAAGGAGTTCGGCGCCGTAACATGGCTGACGGAGCCAACTGGTTCATCCGGCCGAAGCACTGGCCATCGCGGGGTCCTGACAACTATTCGTTCGACCACCATCGTTGTCGTTGAACCGGAGGTTCTCAGCATGTCATTCCTAAAATCAATCCGCATCAATCGCCGCAAGATCGTCCTCGGTTCAGCGGCCACAGTCGCTGTTGCCCCGTTTGCCAACTACGGCATTGGCGCGGCGCAAGATGCAACTCCGGCCGGGGACGGCGAGGAACAACTTGAAATCTTTTCCTGGTGGACAACTCCCGGTGAGGCGGCTGGTCTTCAGGAGTTGTTTGATGCCTTCTCGGCAGGTAACCCCGAAGTCGAAGTTATCAACGCGGCCGTCGCCGGCGGGGCTGGGTCCAACGCCCAGGTCGCGTTGCAAACGCGACTCTCCGCAAATCAGCCGCCAGATTCCTGGCAGAGCCATCCCGGGGCCGAACTCTTTGCCCGTTATGTTGAACCTGGCTACACAGAACCGGTCACCGCACTCTGGGAGGAGCAAGGCTGGCACGATGTCTTCCCGCAAGGCGTTGTCGACCAAATCACCTTCGATGGCGAGCAGCATCTCGTGCCGGTCGGGGTCCATCGCGGCAACGTGATCTTCTACAACAAGCAAGTGCTGGCCGACAACGGCATCGAGATCAGCGACGACTGGACCCTTGACGACTACTTCGCCGCCGCCGGGACGCTGAGCGAGGCGGGCGTCGCCTCCCTCGCCCTCGGCGGCAGGGACACATTCGCCATCGTACAGTTGTTCGAGAACACACTCCTGGCCACGCTTGGCGCCGAGGACTTCGGAAGAATTTGGCTAGGCGAGATTGGCTGGGACGATGAGCGCGTGACCCAGGCGATCGAATATCTGGCCAGATACTTCGATTCCGTGAATTCCGACCAGGCTGCACTCACCTGGGACGGCGCCGCCGATTTGGTCTACGCCGGGACCGCGGCTTTCACGTCGATGGGTGACTGGCTCTATGGAGATGCCGTCGCCAAGGAACAGCAGGACAACATCGGCTGGGTGAATCATCCCGGCACTGGCGGCTCGTTCGCGGCCGTGATCGACGGATTCACGATGCCGGTCGGCGCGCCGCATCCCGTCAATGCCCGCAACTGGCTGATCGCCGCCGGTTCGGCCGAGGCCCAGGCCGCGTTTGCGCCGTTCAAGGGCGCGATTCCGGCGCGCAGCGATGCCGATGCCAGCGGATTCAACGAGTACATGCAGTGGTCGGCCGGCTCGTTCGGGGCCGATACGGTGGTTCCATCGCTGGCTCACGGCGGCGCCGCGCCACCGCAGTTCCAGACATCGGTGAACGATGCGATCATCACGTTCGTCGTCGATCTCGATGTCGCTATTTTCCAGGAGGCGCTCGTCCTCGCGGCCGAGGACGCGGGTTAGATTACGCTCGCACGATACCGGGGAGGCTTGGAGGCCTCCCCCTCCCAATCGGTTGGAACATGGTCGGCGAAAGAAGGGGTGAATCATGCCACTCTACCTATCGAAGTTCAGCTACACGCCACAGACCTGGGCCAAGCTGATAGGCAGTCCGGAGGACCGACGAGCGGCTGCTCAGTCGTACATTGAGTCGGTCGGCGGGACGCTTCACGGGTTCTGGTACGCCTTCGGCACACACGACGGCTATAATCTCTGGGAAGCCCCCGACAATGTGTCCATGGCTGCTGTTGCTCTGGCTATCAGTGGCGGCGGGGCGTTGAGCTCGCTCGAAACGACCGTCCTCCTGACCGTCGACGAAACGATGGACGCCCTGCGAAAGGCCCACCAAATCCGGTACCGGGCGCCAGGCGCCTAACGAACCGCGCGCCACATCAAAAGGACAACGCTCAATGGCCTCGGGTCTGCCCGCACCACCCATCACTCCCGGTCCGGATCCGAGGCGCCGGGGCGTTTCCGAGCGCTGGCTCTCGCCGCTGATTCTTGCACCCAGCCTGATCGCGATTTTCATCTTCGTCTATGGCTTCATCGGGATGACGGTCTGGGTCTCGTTCTCCAATTGGCAATCTCCTGTCCGCGATCTCTCGATCATTGACCCGCTGTTCGCCACCTA
>JACCUV010000220.1 GCA_013698495.1 Chloroflexia bacterium | reverse complement strand
GGAAAATGCTACGTGGTGTGTGGACAGTCGACATCCGGGCGGGGCACTCTCGCCTGTGAGTTGGCGCGGCATCGTATTCGCATCAAGTGGACCCCGTCGTTCTCGCAGTATGCCACGACCGGGCTTGAGTTAATGCCGCTACACTTCCAGCAAGGTGACGGACTGGTTGCCACTGGCAGGTCCGCGGTTTTGAGGAACGAAGGATCATTCGCCCGATTCTTGTGGCGGCCAATTGATGTGGACCAATTCACGATCGGCAAATACGTGACCATTGACGTACGACAATCGATCAGCGAACGGATCGCGAGCATCGCTGAGTGGCGCCGCGAACGTGAGCAACAGGACATGTACGGACTTGGTCCCGAAGTCGCCGTCCGCAGCCGCCGCTCTGCCGACGGCCTGCGCGAGTTGGCGCACCATGTGCTCGCGCTCCCAGCCGACGACGAGCGATTGACCCGGCTGACCGTGCTCGCGTTCTACGGCGGGCAGTTCGACCCCGGGGCGACGATGCTCCACGAACTCGGCCGCTTCCGATTTCACGATCCGGATGTCACGATAGAGGGCTTTTTCGATCGGATGGTTGAACTGGCCGAACTCGATCACAGCGAGCGCGACCACCTCGGCGGTCGCCAGGTCCCCGGCGATAACCCCTGGCGTCCCGGTTGGCTCCCCGACGAGGTAGAGGACGAATGGTAGGGATCGACCCCGTGTCGACCCGCGACCTCGCTACAACCAGATCGGATTCGTGATCGCCCTCAGCCCGCCATTTGCGCCATACAACTGCGCCCTGGCGTAGGTTTGACCCTTGCCCAGCACGTTCACGGCGAAGCTCCACGACTGGTCGTCCGTCGTCACCGCCTCAGTCGCGATGATCCCGCTGGCGCCGATCAGGCACAGGGCCGTACCCTCTCCGCCTACCACCCGTGCCGTCACCGCGTAGTCCTCGCGTGTGAAATACACCTGGGGACCGCTCGGTGAGTCGCTCATGAAACACCGTCCCGCGCGAACCGCATCGATAATCGAAGCCGAGGTCAGCGGATTCCTGGCCTGGACCCACAGCGTCGGGCAACCCAGCCGCGCCGGTGAAAGTGGATTTTCAGGGGTGCTGAGGTCGTCGAGGTGGTGCATGTCGCTGCCGCAAACGCCGACAACGCGCTCGCCTCGTCGCAGCGCATCGTCCCAGACCTTGAGCGAAACGGTGTTGAGGCGGTCCCACCAGCCATTCCACGGTTCGATGCAGTCGAAACCGGTCACCTCGTCGTACGCCCAGTCCGGACCGAATGGTTTGGGATGGTTCTTCGAAACCAGTCCACCATCGGCGCGCGCGGCGGCGATCGCCGCCCGCAAACCCTCCGGCGTCGGATCGCGGAAGTCGTACCAGGTGTCCGTGCCCCAAACATTGAAGTGCCCGGCGTAGGACGTGACTTCGACACCAGGCACCAGCACCGGCCAGCCGTTGCCGGCAGGAACGAGATTCACCGGCGATTGCGCGCGGTTGTGATCGGTGATTCCATAGAAGTCGAGACCGCTTTCGTACGCGGCGACCGCGAGTTGGGCCGGTGTCGCGCTGCCATCGGAGAAGATCGTGTGGGCGTGAAGGTCGCCGCGATGCCAACCGCGTTCGCCGGCGGCCGGCAGGGTGGCGCGCTGCAGCGAATCGAGGTCGGGGATGGCCGGTTCCTTCGGCACGTCGACGGTCGGGTTCAGCTCGATCTGAACTCTCACGTCGAGCCCGTTGGGTCCGACCTTATAGGCGCCGAGCAACAAGTTCCACGTTCCGGTTCCCGGTTTGCCAGCGCGATAGGGTGGGCTGGACCAGGTTTTGCCGATCACGATCTCCAGCTTGTTGCTGCCGCTCCAACCGCGAAAACCGGACCCACCGGCCTCGATTCCATGCTGGTCGAAAAGCCCGACATCCAGCGTGTTGCCGCCGGTGACTTGAGGATGGGCGTCAACCTGGTCGTTGTAATCGATTGTGATCCGGAACCGGTCGACTGCTTTCGGGAGGTCGAACGGCAGGTGACGGAGTGTGCCGTCCTCACCGGGTGCGAAGCGGGTATTGAGGGCAATGGTTTGTTTGGCGCGCGGTGGCAACGTGCAGATCCTTGGCGTGGGGTCGCGGCGGCATGAGCTTCCTCCGCCGCGCGAGTCGAACAGTCATGCGGAGTATTGTAGCCGCTTGATTGTGACTTCGCTGGAATCGCCCCGCACGTCGGAGGATGCTCTTCATCGAACCAAGTCGAGTGTCGCGACTTGGTTGACACATCCCATTGCCGTCACTTTTCCTTCCTTTGGCAGGCTCAGGACCAGAGTGACGGTTGGGGGGACAGGCTTCCAGAGTTTGACGCAGTACTGAGACAATCAACGCGAGGGCGCCCGTCAAACGGTCGACCACTCTGTGAGATCCATTGGGGAGGTCATTCCACGACGTTCGAGATGACGTCTACCTGGGCCAGTCGTTGATGTCGAGCGGATCGGTCCTGGCCGCAATCTCATTCGAGTCGTTTACCCCGTCGCCATCGGTGTCGGAGTTGAACGGGTCGGTCCCGAAGCGAGCGTCCTGGGCATCGGTCAGGCCGTCGCCGTCCGAGTCTCTGCTCGAGGCGGCATCATCGTCGCCATCGTTCTCATCGTCATCGTCCGTCGTGTTCCGCGGATCGTTCGGGTCAAGCGGGTCGGTGCCGTTGATCGTTTCGATAAAGTCGCTGATCCCGTCGCCATCCGTGTCGGGGTTGGTGGGATCGGTCAACGTGAAGTAGGCCTCTTCGCCGTCGGTGAGGCCGTCGCCATCGGTGTCGGGATCGAGCGGCTCGGTCTCGAACACCAGCTCGCCGCCGTCGTACAAGAGATCGCCATCGGTATCGAGGTTGAGCGGGTCCGTGTCGTAAATGAATATCTCGTTGAAGTCGTTGATGCCATCGTCGTCGGTGTCGGGGTTTAACGGATCAGTACCGAAATCGACCAGTTCGCGGAAGTCGTTGATGCCATCGCCATCGGTGTCGGCCTCATCGGGATCGGAGCCATAGAACACTTCCTGGGCATCGGTCAAGCCGTCGCCGTCGGAGTCGGTCCCTGGGTCGCCCTCGATAACTTCCAGCACGAACGGGGTGGGTTCGGCGGTCGGTTCCTCGGTCGGCGCCTGCGCCGGACCAACGGTCGGTTCTGGAGTTGGCTCAGTCGTTGGTTCCGGAGTTGGCTCAGCGGTCGGCTCTGCCGTTGGTTGGGAGGTCGGTTCCTCGGCGGGCGCCTGCGTTGGCTCAGCCGTTGGTTCCGGAGTGGGCTCGGTTGTCGATTCCGGTGTCGGTTCAGGGGTTGGCTCAATGGTGTCGTCGGGGGTTGCTGGTTTCGGTTCTGGTGTGGACGCGGGAGCGTCGTCGGGTTCGACGACACTCTCGTCGCCGAAGCCAATCACCGCGCCAATGTAGGCAGCCACGAACACGGAATCGTCGGTGACCCCGGTGAAGCTAATCGGGCCATCGAATTCGGCGATGTCACCGGCCGCGATCGGCATCCCGGATTCGCTTCCCGTCGACGCCAAAACCTGGCCCGCAATGCCGAGGACAAGGGTGCGTCCGGCGCCGCCGGGAACCTCGGACACCTCACCCTCGTCGAGCACGTCGCGGACCAGGTCGAGATCGCGCTCACCGGCGAGCGGTCGAAACGGTTGGCCCACGAGCGGATCGGCGCCGGTGCTTTCGGCGCCGCGCGGCGTCAACTCGATCATCACGAAATCGTCCGGTGGTCCAAAGGTTTCGAGACGCACCGATTGTCCTGGATGGAGATAGGCTGCCTCGCCGTTGGCGATGCGCTGTTGCAATCCCGAGTTCTCATCGGTGACGAGCAAGGGCGTGGTGCGCGCCATCAGGAACACCGGCGACGACACCGTGAATGGGTCCGTGCCGGATTCGGCGGTGAAGGTGCTTACTTGCCAGGTGTGCTCGCTATCGGGCACGGCATACACGCCCTGGGCGATCACCGATGCCGCGCCGGTCGCGGGCGAGGGTCCGGCAGGACCGAGCGCCTGGGCCATCGCCCCGGCGATCGATGCCAAAGCGAGGACGGCGCACAGGCTGAAGACACTTGCCCTGGCACGCGTAGTCTGGAGAATTTGGCGAATCGTTTTTGCCATGCGGGGTACTCAATTCCTGATGCGGAAGTGCGTCTAGAAAGGCTGATGCTGGGGCAACCCTACGAAAGAATGCACGTCAGCGTCAAACACGAGGCAGGGTGTGGCCGTCCAAAGGAAAGCGCCCTTGCCGGCTTTCCGGCGGGGGCGCTTTCCGAGAAATCAGGATGCTACGGTCCGAAACTATCTGGCGCTGTCGAAGTTCTTGCCGGCAACGTCCCAGTTCACAACGTTCCAGAAGGCCTCGAGGTAGGCGGGACGCTTGTTCTGGTATTTAAGGTAGTAGGCGTGTTCCCAGACATCGACGCCAACAACCGGGGTTTGGCCGTCGGTGAGCGGGCTGTCCTGGTTGGCGGTGCTGAGCACTTCAAGTTCGCCGCCCTTGACCACGAGCCACGCCCAGCCTGAACCGAAGCGGGCCGCGCCGGCGGCGTTGACCTTCTCCTTCAGCCCATCGAGTCCGCCAAATTTGGCGTCGATCGCGCTGGCCAAGGCGCCGGTCGGGGCCGTTGCGCCGCCTGGAGTCAGGAGATCCCAGAAAAATGTGTGGTTCACATCGCCGCCGGCATTGTTGCGGACGGCCGTTTTCTTGTCGGCGGGAACCTGGTCCAGATCCTTGACGAGGTCTTCGGAACTGACGTTTTCGAGGTCTGTGCCGGCGACCGCGTTGTTCAGGTTGGTGACGTAGGTTTGGTGATGCTTGTCGTGGTGGATTTCCATCGTTTGCGCATCGATATGCGGTTCGAGTGCGTCGAACGCATACGCCAGAGGCGCCAATTCGCGTGTCATGTGTTCCATAACCTCCATTGTGTAGAGAGACGACCAGATGGCCGACGATCTCATCGCTATCGGCGTCATCGTCTTCCAAAAGCCGCCACCGTGCAATGACTCGAATGGGGGCATCGGGGAAGCGCCGAGGCGTCAACCGAACGGTCTCAATAATATCACAAGCCCTAAGTTGGTAAATAGGCTGCGTCACACAGCGCAACGGGCCGCTGGAGAAGGATTCCAGCGGCCCGTTGCGGATGAGGCGGACGAACTGTCCTCGTCTTCAGCCCACTCTTAGCCGTCAGAGGCCTCGTCGTCATCAGCGTCGGCAGGCTCGTTGACTTCGACGAGGTCAAGGAAGTCGACGGCCACCCAGCCGCTGACCGTGTCGTCGTCGACCAGCGTCACCGGGTACCAGGTGAAGTTGTCGGCGTCGACGGACTCGCCAGTGATCTCGAATTCGACGCCGGTGTCGTAGACATCGATCGGCTGCGCATTGACGGAAGCCTCGCCCCGCATGCGCACGCCCGTGTCGTTGATCGCGACGATGTCGCCCTCATTGAACTCGACAACGACCACTGCGGGTGACGCTTCGGGCGTCGCCTCGTCCGGTGTTCCCTCAGTGGTCCCATCGCTCTCCTCGACCGCTTCGGGAGTTTCTTCAGGCTCCTCAACGGCGCCGGGCAAGGCAATGAAGTCGACCACGACCCAACCGGTGACGGGACCTTCGCTGTCGACAATCGCGATTTCCCACCAGGTGAAGTCGTCGGCCTCTTCCGGTCCGCCGACGATCAGGAGTTCGACGCCTTCGTCAACCTGATCGACGCCATCGGCCGCGACCGACGGCTCGGCCCGCACATTGAGGGAATCGGTCGTAGAAACGACCCCGGCGCCGATTCCGATCTCGGTGAATTGCGCCGAGGCTTCCGGTTCCTCACCCGAAGTCAGGAACGCGACTTCCGCCAGGCCGGCCGCGAACGGAGCCACCGGTTCCGCCGTCAGGCGCAGTAGGGAAAGATCCGCGCTTTGATCCGTGCGGGGTGATGGCGCAACACCCGCCGGGAAGAATGCGGCATCGCCGGCGGCCAGCGAGAATTCCTGTTGCGGGGCTGCATTCGGCCTCAGTCCGGGCGAGGCCGTGCGACTGACCTGGACATCGCCGGCCTGAACGGCAAAGGCGAAACTGCCCTCGATCAGGGAGTACATCGCAGCGCCGGACGAATCGGGAAGGTCCGTCCCAGCGGGAGCCACGATCTCTTCAAGCGTAATCGTCGCCGAACCATCGTCGAACGACTGGATGATGCCATCGCCCAGCACCTGGAACGAGACGCCGTCGAATGCGCCCGGTTCCGGATCGCCATCGGTGTAGCGGGTGCTCGGAACGTCTTCACTCACGGGATGGAAAACGGCCGAGAGGAGGACGAGGTCTTCCTCCCCATTGTTGACGAGATTCATGCCCGTTCCCGACGGAAACACGACGAGGTCGCCCGGCGCCAGCGTCTCTCCTGTGAGCGGTCCGGTGACGGGAGCCTCGCCAGCGGGCACGAGGTCCGCATCGCCGTCGGAATCGACCGTCAACGTTCCGGATTCCACCAGGCCAAATTCCGGACCTGGGTGGGTATGCATCGGGCTCGATGCGCCCGGTTGAAGCGTAATTCTGAGGAGTCGCACAGAGACTGGCGCCGTCGGGAACTCATCGAGCTCGTAGGAAAACAGTTCTGAAATCGTGGCCGGTTCCTGTTCGTCGACAGGCTCGGCAACCGGCGACGCTTCGGGCGAGGCCGCGGGAGTCGCGTCCTGGGCATACGCCGCGGGCGCCAACAACAACGAAGCGCCGAGCAGGCCGGCAATCAATGGGGTTGCTACCCGCAACCGGAAAGCTCGCGATGTCGCGATAACAGAGACGACGCGTTGCATGGCAATCCTCACTCGTTCCCCTGGCGCATCACTTCTGATGGCGCGCCTGTTGAGGTTGTTCGGTCACAAACTCCGGCATCTGTTCCCGCGGCGAACAATTCACGCTGCACCTCTGGAATCCGCTCGATTCATTTCCCGTTCGGTCATTGAATTCGCAGGTTCTCAATGCAGTTTACGACGATGTTGGACACCCATGTGTGGTGTACGGATAATCTTACCGCATTCCGGCACGAACGCTCCCGTGAACGTGCACGATTGGAGGTGATCGACTAGATCGTTGCGGCAACAAGTCCGATCGTCGCCGATCCCGCGATCGCCAGCATGTTGACCGCATCGTTGTTCAGCCAGGTCCAACCCTTCACGCGGACTGTGGGCGTGCCGCAAGCGTGGACACGGTGTTCGGTCAGGACATCGCAGGCTGGACACCGAAAACCGGCCTGAACCGTGGCGCCGAGCAGGCTGTCGAGCAGCGACCCGCAGAACCCCGCAAGTGCAATGATCGCAATCAGGCCGCCGGCGGTGATTCCGGGCACGTCCCAGCCGAACGCGTATCCGATACCGGCGACCAACCCGATCGCGATTGCGCCCGCCAGCGAACTTGCCGTGCCGATTGGACTGATCGCCCCCGATGTCCCCGCCGCCGCCGGTTTCCAGGTCGTCACCAGGCGCGGTCGCGACCCGCTGAAGCGGCCGAGCTCCGTGCCCCAGGTATCCGAGGCCGCGCCGGCGATGGAGGCCGTCAGCGCCACCAGCCAGGGACCGGGACTGTCGGTGAACACGCTCACGACCGCGAGCGCGGCCGGGATTCCGCCGTTGGCCAGCACCTGCACCGCATCGCGCTGTTTGCCGCGCACCTGCGGGACGCTTGCGGACGCTTGAGATCGATACAGCGAGAGCGCGCTGGCGGTGATGACATAGGATACGAGCACCACACCGGGCCACCAGCCCGCGGCGGCGACGATCGAGCCTCCCACCAACGTTGCCGCCACCATTCCGTCCATGGTCAAGGCGCGCAGGCGATACGCCGCCAGCGCCACCAGAAGCGCCGCCACAAACGCGATCCACCAGTGAGGTTCTGTTGATTGCATGTGGTTCGCCAGCGAGTTTGTCAAGTGCGGCGCCTCGGTCGTCGTGGTTGGCACGAAGTTCAGACAGTGTTTTCAGGTCGTGGCGTCTCGTGCGCACGTCGTGTGGCAGCGACGCCGGTGTGCGCGGTAGGATGACTCTCGCGCGATCTACGTGCGCGACTCTCTAGCTCAACGGCAGAGCAACGGACTTTTAATCCGCAGGTTCCGGGTTCGAATCCCGGGGGAGTCACCAGCCAAACCCAATTGCGCACACGCATTGGACATCGGTCGCCATACCGCAACTCAACGGGCAGGTTTTGTCATGCTCGCGAAGGCGGTGTCCTACTCAAGCGTGGCATAAAATGTTGCATATCCCTTCCCCAAAATCGGCGTAGCGAGTCTTCGGACCAAACTGCGCGACTCCGTCCTTTTCGCCTCGCGAGTGTTTCTCGCGCCTGGGCCGCGATTGGCCACGAACGTACATGCACTCTATCCCGTGCCCACTCTTTCGTGAAAAGAGGCCAATGGGAAGTGATCCAAAGTTAATCGCGTCCCGTTGTAGTGGTCAGTGATGACAGAGCAAGGACGTCCAGGCATGGCAGTCATGAGGTTGCCAGTGGTTGTTCCACTAACTGTCGCAGGAGGTATGGAGAAATGCCGGCTTTGCACACGCTGTTTCTGGAGGCCATTTCGGAGGAACGGGCCCATTCGGTGAGTCGACGTACGCTCTTCGGTTCCGGCGCCAAACTCGTCGCGGGCGGCGCGGTGGCGATGGCGGCGGTCGCATCGCCCGCGTTCGCTCGCGTTGCGGCGGCCCAGGATTTCTCCAACGATATCGACGTCCTGAATTACGCCTTAACGCTCGAGCATCTCGAGTACGCATTCTATCGCGATGGCCTGGCCAGTTTCTCAGCAGGTTTGTTCGAGGATGGCGTTTACGACAATCTTGTCGATATTCGCGATCATGAAGATGCCCATGTGGTCGCACTCGTCGACACTATCGTCAGTCTCGGCGGCACGCCTGTCGCGGAGGCCGTCTACGACTTTGGATATCAGAACGTCGCTGGATTCCTCTCGGTGGCCGCGGCCCTCGAAAACACGGGTGTTTCCGCTTACGACGGAGCCGCCGCCGCAATCGAGAATGTCGATTTGTTGAATGCGGCTGGCACGATCGTCGCGGTCGAAGCCCGGCACGCATCGTACCTGAATTTCGTCAACGGCGACGATCCATTCCCGTCCGCATTCGAAACACCGCTCACGCCGACCCAGGTGCTTGAAATCGCCACACCGTTCTTTGTGCAGTAGTCCAACGCTTTCGAAGTCCAGAACAGGAGAACTGAACCATGACTCAGTCCAAGGCACTCGCGTATCACCAGAGTCTCACCGGCGCCCTTGAGCAGGCGCAATGGCAATCGCTGACACGCCGCGGCGCCCTGCGTACGGCGGTGGTCGCCGCGGGCGGCGCAACGGTGATGCTGACCGGACCAGCCCTGATCGGATACCGATCCGCAATGGCCCAGGATTTCGCCGGACCGGTCGATGTCCTCAACTACGCCCTGACCCTCGAACACCTCGAGTACACGTTCTACCGCACCTTCAACCAGCAGTTTTCCGGAATGGAACTGGAAATGGCGGGGTTCGCCAGCATCGTTCGCACCCGGCTGGAATCGATCGAAGCGCACGAACTCGCGCATGTCGATGTCCTAACCGATGTCATCGGGCAGCTTGGCGGAACAGCCACGACCGAGATGATGTACAGCTTCGGCGTGACCGATGTCGCGAGCTATGTCGCGACGGCCGGCGTGCTCGAGAATCTCGGGACCGGCGCCTACACGGGCGCGGCCCAGTTCCTGATCGACAATGACGACTTGCTGACCGCCGCCCTGACCATTCACGGTGTCGAAGCGCGTCACGCATCCTATCTCAACGTGCTTAACGGCACATCGCCGTTCCCGGAGGCGTTCGAGACCGCGCTGACACCGGCGCAGGTGCTTGAGGCGGCGACGCCGCTCATCGTCGGAGCCATGCCAGACACGGGAACCGGCTCGACCGCCAACGATGGTGGAACCAGCCTCGGTATCCTCGCCGCAGCGGGCGCGATGGGCATTGGCGCCGCCGCGTTGGCCGCTCGACGCCGAGAATCCCGTTCGGACGAGCAGGCGATGCCGGCAGGCGTGTAATCCTTCGCTTGGCTTGAAAATTAGACGTACGTGAACGGCGCGGGCGGCAGTGCCCGGGCCGTTCGCGTGTTCGGTGCGGTCGACCGATCACTTGTGAGTGCAACCCACGACTAGGCAGGATCCTGGATCGCGGATTACGGCAAATCCGCGCGATTGGGTATAGACTGATTGGAGTTAACGTAACGGTCGAAAAACAGGGGAATGGGAGATCGAGTCATGGTGGAAAAGTTCGTCAATAAGGTGAAAGCACTCTTTAGCCAGGTCAAGAGTTCCGAGGGAGTGCAGAAGT
>JACCUV010000217.1 GCA_013698495.1 Chloroflexia bacterium | reverse complement strand
TCGACATGAGTCGCTCGATGATTCACAACGGCTGCTGGGATGCCGCCAAACGATCGGCGCTGGCGCTCGACACGCTGATTCGCGGCAAGTATCCGCGTGACATGCTGGAGTTGATTGGTTTCTCGGCGACCGCCCACTCGCTGCGGATGGTCGATCTGCCGACACTCGAATGGAACGAGTACAACTACGGCACAAACCTCCAGCATGCGCTTGAGCTTGCGCGCGCGAAGTTGCGCCCGGAGCGCGGTCGGAACCGCCAGATCATCGTCATCACCGATGGCGAGCCAACTGCCCACATCGACAACGGCGAAGTTCAATTCAAGTACCCCCCGACCCGGGAGACGTTCGAGGCGACATTGCGCGAAGTCGTTCGCTGCACTCGCGAAGACATCACGATCAACACCTTCCTGCTCGAAAGCACTCCCCACATGATCCGTTTCGTCGAGGATCTGATGCGCGTGAACAAGGGCCGCGTGATCAACGCCTCGCCGCATCGCCTCGGCAACTACGTACTCAAGGATTTCCTGCGCGGCCGCACCGCCTCCCGGGGCTCCGGGGAAACGTGGACATAATGTCCAATTCCGGGAAGTCCACAACTGGCCGACGGAGGTTGCCTCGGACCACGCGCGCCCCGTCCCAGATAATTCCCAGAAACCCTGTTGCATTCAACTCAATGAACCGCGAGGCGCGACGTTTGGGTCCAACCCGTTTTGATCCGTTATCTGGAACCGGAGTCACGGGCTATCGACCGAATTTGTCCGGTTCGAGGCGATCGAAGCCCCATCAACCATGGTGAGAACACACCCCAATCTTCCTGGCACGGCCCCAAGCGACGACCAACAACAATCCTAATGAGGTTTTCGGCGGCGCGAGGGCCGTGGACCATTCGTCAGTCCGCTTCCGACCCAGACGGTGGCGAGAATCAGCGTCGCGATCGCGATCGTCGGCGGCAAGACAAGCCACGGCCAAATCGGCCGCGAGAAGAGGAGGGGATCGCGAAACGCCAGATTCACCATTGCGCCCCAACCGATCGCGTCGCCCGCGCTCAATCCGAGGAACGCCAGCGTCGCCTCGGCGAACACGGCGTATCGCGTCGTCAGCACCAGCTTGGCCGGGAGCACGACAAGCGTCGCCGGCAGGAGATGACGAACGATGATGTGGGAAGTCGATCCACCCATCGCTTTGCTTGCCTCAACGTACGGCGATCCTCGGGCCACGATCACAAGCGATCGGACCACGCGCGCAAATGCGGGCCATGAGAGCAAGGCAAGCACGAGGATCATGTTCGTGCGCGTCGCCCCAATCAAGGTCAGCACGAGGAGGATGAGCGGCAAGTCGGGCAACGCCAGAAACAGGTCGGTCACTCCCATCAACACACCCTCCACCCGCCGGATGAACCCGGCCGCCAAACCCACGAGCCAGCTCACGACAGTCGATATTGCGGTGACCGAAGCGGCCACAATCAGGGTTGATCGGGCACCATGAATCAACTGACTCAGGACGTCTTGCCCCAGGTCATTGGTTCCGAGGAGATGATCGTCAGTCGGCGTTGAGAGGGGAAGGGTCAGCGGTTCTCGCGGGTCGTGTGGCGCGAGCAATGGCGCCACTAGCGCGACCAGCACAAACCCGATAAGCAAAACGAATCCGACCCATTGCAGGAGTGGTCTCCCGGTCACTGCCGCGACCTTCGGGTGGGATCGAGTCGCATGTAAACCAACTCGACAAGGAAGGCGACCAGCAGCACCGCCAGGCTGGAGAGGAGGAAGAGCGCCTGCAAAATCGGGTAGTCTCGTGCCCCAATCGCCTGAAAACCGAGCAGTCCAAGACCGGGAACACTGAACACTCGCTCCACGACCAGCGCTCCACCGAGTACGCCACCCAGTCGCAAGCCAAAAAATGTCGTCAGCGGGAAAGCAAGGTTCGGCAGGGCATGGCGGATGGCCACTTGCCGTTCGTTGAGCCCCTTTGCTCGGGCGGCCACGAGCCAGGGTTGATGTTGCAGACCGGCGGTGGCGTCACGAGTCACCAAAGCGAATGCCGAAACGCCGCCAATCGCCAGCGTCGCGGCCGGCAGGGTCAGGTGCCAGGCGATGTCCAGCCCACCTCGCAGAATGCCAGTCAAGCCGTCTCGCGACTCCGCAAAAACAGTCTCACCCCCGAAGAGAGGAAACCACCCGAGCCCGACTGCCCCGCCGAGCAGCAACCCAATCGCGAGCAGAAACTCCGGAATGGCGGAAAGCATCCCCGAAGACGACGTCAGCCACCGGTCGCGACGCGTGCCGGGTCGCCAGCCAGCGGCAAGGCCGATCCCCGCGCCGATTGCCGCCGAAAATACAAGTGAGACGAGGAGCAGGGAAAGCGTCCAGGGCAGCCGATCGACGATCAGGTCACTCACCGGCGCTGATCGGGAAATTGACAAACCAAGGTCCCCACGAAGCAGTCCACTCAAGTACGAGCGCAGCTGGTTCTGGGTTGATTCATCGAGGTGGTAATAAGCTTCAAGTTGGGCCCGGGCCGAGGCCGTGAGCGGCACGGCGGCATCCAGACCGTCGCCAGAGCTGAAATCGAGCGGATCGCCCGGAAGCATCCGAGGCAGGAAGAAATTGACCAGGACAACACAAAGCGCAAGCACCAGGTATCGGCTGAGGAGGCGCACGAAGTCCTGGAGCACAGCGCGCGATCAGCTCTCGAGCAACGCGAGTTTGTTGTGAGGAAACGGGATGCCATTCATCAGGCCGCCCCAGGTATCCAGCGGCGCGAACACTTCCGGGTCGTGGATCCAATAGAAACGTCGGTGATAGAGGACGATAGTTGGCAGCTCTTCGGCAAGAATCTCTTGCATCCGAAAGACGAGGTCTCTTCGTTCGGCGGCGTCGAGGGTGGCGGCCTGCTCCTCCCCGAGGCGCATGTACTCCTCGTCTTCGAAAATTGAGCCCTGGGCAAATGCGTTAGTTTCCTCGCCCGCATACCAGCGACGTAGATAGTCCGGGTCACCGCCGACACCGATATGGGTCATGAATCCAAGTTGAAAGTCGCCGTCGCGCAGGAGCTGAATTCTGGTCGGAGAATCGACGCTCTGCACTTTGAGCGTGATTCCGACATCCTCAAGCATCGGGATCATTAGCTCCGGATCGCGGGCCCGGGCATCCGCCACAAGGTTGATCGTCAGTTGCTCGCCCGCCAACAATTCGCGAGCGCGATCTGGATCGAAGGCGTATTGCGTCAGATTTGGATTGAACCAGGGGGTTTCCGGCGGCACAACCCCGGCGCTCCCGACGATCGCTGGTCCACGCGTGATCGATTCGGCGATGAGTTGGCGGTCGAGCGCGTGCGCAATCGCCTGACGCACTTCCTTGCGATCGAGCGGCGCACGCAGGGTGTTGACGGCGAGGCGAACAATCGAGAGCGGAGCCGATTCGTGAATCGACAGGCGCTCGTCGTCCGCGAGGATGTCGCGTACCGAGGCATCTGGACTCGACGCCAGATCGATCTCGCCTCGCCTGGTTGCCTGAACAACCGCCTCCGGGGGAACCGTGACCTGTCGAAATTCGGCGACTTTCGGTGTGCCGCGCCAGTACAAATCGTTTGCGGTTAGCCGATATGCGCCTTCGGTTTCGTTGTACTCCGCCAGCGCGTAGGGTCCGCTGCCCACGCTGCGATCAGCCCCCGTGAAGGTCAGAGGGTCATCGACGGCTTTCCAGACATGTTTGGGAATGATCGGCACGATCCCGCCAATGTCTTCGATGAAAGCGGCGTATGGGCGCTTGAGCGTGATGCGGACTGATTCACCTTCAGCAATCGCCGACTCAACCACATCCGATCCCGCCCAGACGTAGGGATGACCGGAGTAGTAGGTGAACGAGAAGGCCACATCGTCGACCGTGAGTGGCTCCCCATCATGCCAAATAGCTCCCGGCTCAATTTGGAAAGTGTAAACAAATCCGTCTTCGCTGATCAACCATTCCGACGCGAGCCAGGGGATGATCCCTGATTCGTCCTTCCAGGTCAGCGTGTCATAGATGAGGCTGACGAGAATCGGGCCGCCAGGACCAGCGGGCGAAACCTGGAACGGGTTCGGCATGCCGGAATCCGGTCCGGCGTACCGGAGCAACGGGACAGTTTGCCTGGAATTGCGGGCATTGACTCTGGCGAAAGGCAAGGCGATCGGCCCACCAGCGATCCCTCCAATGATCTGTCGTCTCGTCAGTGCTCTCATCGATCCCTCCAATCATGGCCAACGGTAAAGTCAGGAGACCAACACCGGCACGCGCTGGGATTGCTTAACCCAGTTGACCAACGCGCGGAGCAAGGGTCGTGTGCGCTGCGTTCCAAATCCCACGTGGCAATCCGGGTCCAGGGTGCCGGCGATCAATCTCCCGTGGAACGTCGTGTCGTCGAGGAACAGGATTACCCCGCCTTCGGAGTCATCGATCAGGACCGTGGCGCCGATGTACTCGGAGTAGAGCCCATGGGAATGCCACTTCACGTCGTCGATGCTCAGATGCGCCACCATCGGATGGT
>JACCUV010000177.1 GCA_013698495.1 Chloroflexia bacterium | reverse complement strand
CGCCTACCCCAAGGGCAGCGGCAATGCTGTCGACGGTGACATCGTCATGCGTCGGACCGATGCCGCCCGTGGTGAAGAGGTAATCGTTAGCGATCCGCAGCGCGTTGACCGCCGCCACGATTGCTTGCTCGACATCGGGGACGACCCGGACCTCGGCCAGGCGAATTCCCTGGACGTTGAGCCAGGTGGCGAGCTGGGCGATATTGCGGTCCTGGGTCCGCCCCGACAATATTTCGTCGCCGATCACGACCAGGGCCGCTGTCCAGATTTTCGCCACGCGTCACTCCGTTCGACTTTTTCAGGCTGCTACCCTATCTTGAGCCGATGACGGAATATATCCAAGTGTCGCCCGACGACCGGGCTGAAGCGCGCAGCCATGTGATCAAGCTCCACGGCCCCGAAGGCTTTGCCGGCATGCGCCGCGCGGGCGCTCTCGCGGCGTCGATCCTCGATGCGCTGGCGCTGCGGATCGTCCCCGGCATGACGACCCAGCAGATCGACGACATCGTGCGCTGTATGACGATCGATGCGGGGGCGGTGCCGGCGACGCTCGGTTATCGCGGTTATACGAAAAGCTGTTGCACATCGATCAATCACGTCGTGTGCCACGGCATACCCGGGGACAAAGTTCTCAAGGACGGCGACATCGTCAACGTCGATGTCACGCCCCTGCTCGACGGCTGGCACGGCGATACCAGCCGCATGTATCTGGTAGGCGACGTCTCCATCAAGGCGCGCAAGCTGATCGACGTCACCTATGAGTGCCTCATGCTCGGGCTCGAACAGGCCAAGCCCGGCAATCATCTTGGTGACATCAGCCACGCGATCCAGACCCATGCCGAAAAGCATCGCTACGGGATTGTTCGCGACTTTTGCGGCCATGGTCTGGGACGCCTGTTCCACGACAGTCCCGAAGTCGTTCACGCGGGTCGACCCGGCACTGGCCCCGAGCTTCGCCCCGGGATGTTCTTCACAGTCGAGCCAATGATCAACATCGGACGTGCCGATTGCAAATTGCTCGACGATGGCTGGACCGCTGTCACTCGCGATCGCTCGCTATCGGCGCAGTTCGAGCATTCGATCGGCATCACCGAGACGGGGCACGAAATATTCACCAGCAGCCCGGGCGGGTTCGACAAGCCGCCTTACGCCTGATCAGGCCGCTTCGGCTTTTACGCGTGCCGCATCCCAGCTGACGCATAGTGCTTCGGCGCCGGCAATATCCTGAGGAAAGTCGACCTCGCCCCACTGCTCGCCGGCAATGTCATAGGTCCACACCTCACTGGTCTGCGCCAGTTGATGGATCACGCGCAGATACCAGATCGTCGTCCCTTCGCTCATCCGCATGGCGCCTTCGATTGCGCGGCGGAAGCGCACGGCACCATCGCCGCGAAACGCAAGCAAGCCGATCGATTCGGCATTGACCCCGCTCGAAAGCCTTTTGCCGATCGCGCGCAGCCGTCCGTCTTCGCCAACATCGACCTTCATATCGTCATCGTCATAGCGTTCCTTGCGGTCGATCGTGACGCAAATTCCTGCCTGTCCGCGGTTGGAAATTACGCGCCGCATCAACCCGTCGCTGACCAGTGTGTCGCCGTTCCAGACGAGCACGTCGCCAGCCAGTTCGTGTCGCGCCATGAATAGCGATCCAAGATTGTCAGCGACCTTGTAGAAGGGGTTGAACAGAGTGCGTACGCGCGGGCCTCCGCTGCGCCGCGCGATCGCGGCCTCGACCTGATCGTCGCGAAAGCCAGTAACGACGACGACGTCATCGACCCCGTTCGCGGCAAGCGTATCGAGTTGACGGTCGAGCAAGGATCGCCCCGCGAACTCGATCAGGCATTTGGGGCGGTCATGGGTGAGGTGCCCAAGGCGCGACCCCTGACCCGCGGACAAGATGATTGCTTTCATGAGAAGGTCCTTGCCTGTCAATTGCGGCAGACTTTTGGCAATTTTCGTGCATCCCAATACAGGGAGGCATGGCGAGGACGCCAAGGATTTGATATCCGCCACCGCCAGAGGGATGCAAAGCGACCGTGAAAAAAATCGAAGCCATCATCAAGCCGTTCAAGCTCGACGACGTCAAGGACGCGCTCCACGAGGTCGGGGTAAGCGGAATTACGGTAATCGAGGTCAAGGGGTTCGGCCGCCAGAAGG
>JACCUV010000145.1 GCA_013698495.1 Chloroflexia bacterium | reverse complement strand
ATGAATTACAGAAACGGAGGGAAGAATGGTTGCCATTGTGAAAGTCACCGGGAGTGGTCAAATCACGATTCCCGCGGCAATGCGCCGCAAGCACAACATCGAACAGGGAGATCGCATCCTAGTCGCTGAAAACGAGAACGGTCAACTGACGATTTGTCGCACGCGTTCAGTCGAGGAATTGAAGGGGAGTGTTCCTGCCCTCGATCGGCACGTCGACGATGATTTCGGCAACACTATTCGCGAGGCAATGGATGAGGAGGCGGCACGAATAGTCGCCGAAATGAACGGCGAGTACGAAGCCGAATGATCTACCTGGACACAAACATCTTCCTGCGCTTCCTCGTCGTCCCCGTTACTGATCAGGATCGAGTCTGGCACTCGCAGGCGACCACTTTGATGGAGGGGATTGAGTCTGGATCGGTTCATGCCACTACATCTGAGATGGTCATCCATGAGGTGTGCTACGTTCTCGGTTCGAGGCAACAGTATGGAATGGAACCGGTTGACATAGTCGAACGGGTTAGGGCAGTCTTGTTGTTTACCGGAATGCGATTCGACGGGGATGAAGGCGGTGTATTTCGGGCGGCCCTGGACTGTTGGCAGAGCAATCCCAAACTCGGGTTCTCCGATTCCGTAATCGCGGCCCGCTGCGAGCGAGCCGGTCATGAGTTGGCTGCCTTCGACCGTCACTTCGCCGATTTGCCCTTCCTCCAGCATTGGCGCCCCGAGACGACCTCCACGAACGCAACCTGACTCCTCACCCGATGCTCTTGCGTTCGCCACACCAGCGGTGTAACGTGCCCCCGTGGTGGCGTGTGGCGCCCTCGGCCCGCTGCCGCCCAGACTTGCCGCACCCGCTTGAAAGGACCCCGGGAACTCCCGCTCATGACCACCCAAGCCACTCATCAGCCCGCCCCTCCCGCTGAACTCGCGGCCCGTCCTGTTCGCTTCGCAATTGTCGGCGCCGGCGGCATGGGAGCCACCCACGCCATCGGCATCAAGGATGATCCGAATGTCGAGATCGCCTGGATGGTCGACCTCGACTTGCCCCGCGCCGAGCAGCTTGCCCACAAGACGGGCGCCAAGGCGACCTCCTCAATGGAAGATGCCCTCGCCGATCCCGCGGTCGATGCCGTCGTCATCGCCCTCCCCACCAGCCTGCATCGGAACGCGACCGAGGCCGCCGCCCGAGCCGGCAAGCACGTGTTTTGCGAGAAACCGATCGCCCGCAATGCGGAAGACGGCCTCGCCATGGTCGCGGCCTGCGAACAGGCCGGCGTGACCTTGATGATCGGGCATGTCGTTCGCTTTTTCCCTGAGTACCAGCGGATCAAGGAAATCCTCGACAGTGGCGAACTTGGGCAAATCGCCACCGTCCGCGCCCTGCGCACCAACCCACCCGTTCAGGAGCGCAGCCCGTGGTTCGCCGATGTCGAGAAGAACGGCGGCGTCGTGCTGGATCTGATGGTGCACGACCTCGACACGCTGTGCTGGCTGTTAGGCGGTGTCGAGCGCCTCTTCGCCCAAGGCCTGACGTACACCGAAGCGCAACCCAGGCGCGATTACGCGATGGCCTCGCTCCGCTTCCGTGATGGCGCGATCGCCCATGTCGAGAGCAGTTGGGCGCACTCCACACACCGCACATCCATAGAGATTGCCGGCCAATACGGGCTGATTGACTTCAGCAGCGACAATGCCGCCTCGCTTACAATCGAGCGGACCGTGGCCCTGAGCGACAAGCTGGATCGACCGGCGCGGGTCTATTCCCGACCCGCCGTGGTCTCGCCGCAGCAACGCGAGTTGCGCCACTTCATCGATTGCCTGCAATCAGGCGAACCGGTGATGATCGATGGCCATGCCGGCGTCCGCGCCATCACCCTCGCCAATTCCGTGCTCGATTCGATGCGCACCGGCAGACCGGTGTTCTTCAACGAAGATGGCTCGGTCGCCGCCTGACTGGAGCCAGAAAACCGGCGCCGAACCGGGAGGACACACAGGTCCTCCCCTACGAAGGAACGTGTGTCAATGACCACCACTGGAGCACCCGCGCTCGTGCGCCTCGGCATCGTCAGCTTTGCCCACCACCACAACTACGGCTTTGCGGCCGGGGCCCTAACCCTGCCAGGTGTCGAAATCGGCGCCGTCTGGGATGAAGATCCCGCCATCGGGACCGCCGCCGCTGACCAGTTCGGGACGACATTCGAGCCCGATCTCGACAACCTCCTCGCCCGCGATGATATTGACGCCGTCATCATCGGCTCTGAAAACGTGCATCACGCGCGACACGCGATCGCCGCCGCCAACGAAGGCAAACACGTGCTTTGCGAAAAGCCGCTCGCCACCACCGTCGCGGATGCCCAGGCCATGGTCGACGCCTGCGAACGCAACGGCGTCAAGCTGCAGACGGCCTTTCCCGTGCGGTTCACTCCCTCCACAGTCGCCTTGCGCAAAGCCGTCCGCGATGGCGTGATCGGGACGCCGCTGGCAGTCGCGGCCCGCAACCCTGGTACCTGCCCTCACCAATGGTTCGTCGATCCCGCCCTCTCTGGTGGCGGCGCGGTGATGGATCACACCGTGCACGTCGTCGATGTCCTGCGCTGGATCTTCGACGCCGAGTTCACCGAGGTCTACGCCGAGATAAGCACGCGGATCCACGACATCCCGGTGGACGACACCGGCCTGCTAATGATGAAGATGAGCAACGGTCTCCCGGTCAGTCTCGACACCAGTTGGTCGCGACCGGGCAACTGGCCGACCTGGGGCGGCGTCACGATCGACGTGATCGGCGAAGAAGGCGTCCTCTCGCTCGATGCCTTCGCCGATGTGCTCGAAGTCGCGGAAACCCGCAACGGAACCTTCACCTGGCGCCCGACCGACTCCGTCGGAGATTCGGAGATGGTGCGCGGGTTCGTCGACGCCATCCGCAACGACACCTCGGCCGAGCCCTCCGGCATCGATGGCCTGCGCACCGTGCAGGTCACCCTTGCCGCCTACGAATCGGCGCGCACCGAGGCTCCCGTCGCGATCGCCTATTGAGCGGTTGTCATTCCGACGTGCTGTCATTCCGCCGCAGGAAGAATCGTCGTCCTTGGCGCGCTCTCGCCATTCGCCAACGCCTGGATTAACCCCTACATTGGACGTCGCATGCC
>JACCUV010000099.1 GCA_013698495.1 Chloroflexia bacterium | reverse complement strand
GGCGGATCGCATCACCGCGAATCGACGCGTTGAGTTGCCGAAAAACGGCGTCGGACAAGGTCGGGGAGGCCGATGAGGTTACTGCCGCCATGGTGAGTCTCCTTCACATTCCGTCATGTGGCGCCTGGAGTGAAAAGGACATTGCATCTCCGCTCTCCCGTCGAATCGGGACTCTCCCGATCACATAGTCATCATCGACTGGGCCGGAGGCTTCCACATCGCCAGCGATTAGGTATTTGACCAGCGAACGATTAGGTAGGCGCCTCAGGAAAGTCCGCGATCGACGGCATAGGCGGCGGCTTCCCTGCGACTGGCGACCTCGAGCTTGGTCAGGATGTGCTTGACGTGCGTCGAGGCGGTGTGGCGACTGATGAAGAGGGTCTCCGCAATCTCCTTGTCGGTTTGCTGCCGCGCAAGCAGGCTCAGCACCTCTGCCTCCCGTTTCGTTAGCCCGGCAGGGTATATCTCACCGGACTCCCGCGCGGTCGCGAGTCGAGCCATCAGTGCATCCGCAAGCCTGAGCGTCGGCAGTGCTCCAAGGCGAATGCAGAGTTCTCGAACCTCTTCGAGGAGGAAGGCGGCGGAGTGGCCGGCGCCCTTCGCAAGATGCATCTCGGCGAGAACGATGAGGGTCAGGGCGCGCTCGAAAGGCGCCTCGCACACCCCGGCAATGTCAAGGGCGGCCGTCAAATGCGCCTCGGCTGGCGTGTAGTTCCCGGCGGCGGTTTCGATCTCTCCAAGAAGCCGATACGCGGCCAGACGCACCAGTGGCTGATCCGGCGCGCCGGCCATATCGAGCGACTCGGTCGCCAGGATGCGAGCCTGCGCCAACTCTCCCGCCGCATGATGCCAGTGCGCCCAGGCGAATTGCCCATCGGCGCGGCCGAGGACACTCCCGCTCCAGGCAAGCCAACGATCGTGCGCCTCTATCCAGGCGCGGGCGTTGACAAGGTCACCGGCGTCGAGGCAGAGATCGACCGCCAGACGTTGAAGGAAAAGTCCCTCCTGGTGGATGATGTTGCCCGGCTCGGTTGCCGATCCCTCTTTGAGCAGGGAGCGGATCTGGTCCCAGGCGCCATCTGGTTCGCCGCGATAACGAGCGAGGACGGCGCGCGTGGCTGTGACTTCCCGCCGAAGAAAGGCGTTACCGGGGTCTGGCAAATTGCGGAGGATCTGGTTCGCCTCGTCCCACCCGCCGTCGAGGACCAGGCACCCAAGCAAAGCCAGACGCGGTGAGATTCCTGGTCGGAGCGCGCCACCGGCCCGTCCCAATTCTGTCTCTGCCTCGGCCGCGAGTCGGCGACGGTCGGCGGGGCAGGCTGCCCCAAACGTCATTGCGACATCCCGCAACTCTGCTACCAGAGCGAATGCGATCAGGACGAAGTGGTCCACCATGCGGAACAGCTCACGGCTCCGCATCCACACGTCGTGCGCCTCGTCGGGCTTCCCCAGCCCCGCGTAAGCAATGCCCAGGCCGTGGTCAGCGAAGGCGACTGCGATGCGGACCCCACCCGTGGCGCCGGACTCATCGGTGAGGACAGCGGCTCGCCACTCGTCGATCGCTGCCGCCGCGCCGGGCTTTCCAGCTGCTGCGCAGTACCACAGATAGATACAACGCCTGAAATCGAGGCCAGCGGCATGGAGCCGGTTCACGGCGAGCTCTTCCTCAATCAGCTCAACCTCGTCCGTCGCCGCAATCAAGTTGGGAAGCCATGAACGGATTGCCGCCGATGTCCGCGCTGAGTCCGGAGGCATCGCCTCGAGCGCTTCGAGTCCCTTCAACATTTCGGCCAACCCGGCCCGGAACTGATCCGCATAACAAAGGTGGAATCCACGACTAATTTGGACTTCAGCCACCAAAAGGGCATCGCCGATCCGCTTGGCGAGACGCTCGACTTCGTCGAGAGCGACGATGCTGGCGAGCGGGTCAGAGAACCGGACAAGGTCCGAAACCCGGAGCACAACTTGACAGTATGTCCGTTCGTGGCCTTCGAGATCTTCGATGAGGGCGGCGGCGGCGCGGAGCCGCTCGGAGGCCGTGAGCCAGGCGTATGCCCTTTGTGCCCGGTCGCCAGCCTTCACCAGCCAATGCCAGGCCCGCGGATCGCCGGCCTGCTGGAAGTGAATGGCGACGGATTCGGGATCGGCTTCGGTGTCCGTCGCAATCGCCTCCCCGACCCTGCGATGCCAGAGCCGACGCCTTGGCGGAAGCATCCCTTCGTACAGCGCCTCACGAGTCAGCGCATGCACGAAACGGACGCGTGTCCCGTCCCAATCCGCCTCCATCAGGTGCGCGTCGACTGCCCGCTCGACAATGGAGTGGAGTAGCTCCTCGTCAAGGTCCGCCAACCTCGCCCAGAGCGCGAGCGAAAGCTCCTGACCAATGACAGCGGCGATCACCAGTGCTTGTCGCGTGTTTTCACCAAGCCGCGCGATCCGCCCATTGATGACCTGCCGGAGCAATGTGGGGACGACGACGCGGGCAAGGTCTCCGAGCGACGACCGATCGTCACCACGCCGAAGCAAGCCATCCTCCTCGAGCGCGCTCAACAACTCGACGGCGAAGAACGGGTTGCCATCGGCATGGCGATCCAGGTAGGCAACAAGGCGCGATGCGTCTGCGTCGGGAAGGCGGTAACGGATGCCGACCAGCGCAACAAAATCATCCGAATGAAGTGCATGCAAATGGAGGCTGAGTCCATCCGCCTCCCTGATCAGCGCTGGATGATGCTCATAAAAGGGACGGTTCTGTGCTAACTCGTCGGTACGGTAGGTGGCGATAAGGAGGGCCGGCCATTGGCCAAGATAGACGCCGAGATAGCGCAGCAGATCAATGGTGGATGGATCGGCCCAATGGAGGTCTTCGAGGAGTATGAACACCGGTCCGGCGCCGGCGAGTTCGGCGAAGAACCGCCGAACATCGGCAAACAGTGCCCCCTGGTTGTCGACGCGCGTTAACCGACCTCCCGCGAGCGCATTCGGCGGCACCGGCAACTGCGCTCCCATCTGGTAACTCTCGAACAGTTCGAGCCAGGGCCCGTAGGGAGGCGAGTTCGTTCGATCGTAGCAGTGACCCGTGAGGACTCGGACGTCGCGTGCCTTGGCCTCATTCACCAGGTCGCGTGCGAGTGTGGTCTTGCCAATCCCCGCTTCGCCACCGAGGAGGACAAGCCGACCGTGACCGGCAATGGCGGCGCCGAGTTCCTCGCGCAGGCAAGCCTGTTCCTGCGTCCGGCCGACGAGGATGGATGCGGGGAATCGCGAGAAGCCAACGGATCGACCAGGCGCCCGATCCGCAGGTGCGGTATTGCTGTCCATGTCCTCCCTGACGAAGATGTACTGGTAAGGCTACCCTCCCATTGTACCCAATCGTTAACGAGTCGCTTCGGAGAGCGTGATCCGCGGTGCGAACCGTAATTCCACGCAAAAGTACATGTCACTGAAATGACCGATTGAAAACCACGCCCCCACTGTCTATGAACGCGGGCCAGTGACCGGTGTTACCTGTGAAATGACAACGATTTCGCATACATCTCGTTCGGCGCCGGAGGAATTGCGGAAGCAGGCGGCGCAACCGGCGTCATGGACTCCGCCGAAACGCGTGGGCGCGGTTCGCGCTGGCGCGCAACCGAACGTTCGCGGCCAGTGAACTGACGGCCGCCATCGTTGCGCGATTGAGTCCGCACGGGAACCAGCATCCCCTCCGCCCGTTGCCGAAGCTTCATCCCGAGTGGACCCAGATCTTCGGTTAACCGGATTGCATGTTCGAGAATCGTGGCGCCATCGTCATTGGCGCCGAGCGCGATCAACCGGGCGCCCACATTCACCAGCATCATGGCCTCGCCATAGGTGTCGCCTACCTCGCGAGCAACAACCAACGCCTCCTCGTAGGTGTTCATGGCGGCAGGCATGCCCGCGGCATCCTGGGCGACTGCCAGGTGTTGCAACGCCTGGCCCAACAGCGCTCGCTGATCGGGGATTGTTTCGGCGAGACTCGCCGCCTGCTCGAGTGCCTCGATCGCGGCTTCGTCATCTCCCTGGCGCTGCGAAAGACGAGCCAGGCGCCCGTAAATGCGGACCGCGGCGGCCCGCTGATCGGTGTGTGCGGCAAGCTGCAACGCATCGTCGTAGAGTCGAATCGCTTCGGCGGGTTGATCGGATTCCATCGCCAGGGCGCCAAGCGCCGACAGCGTCTGGATTTCCTCCTCCGCTTCCCCAAGCTCCCGATACAAATCGAGCGCGTGGGAATAGGACTGGCGCGCCTTGCCGGGCTCGCGATTGGACACGTAAATTTGACCAAGCAGGCTGAGCATGCCGGCCTGCAAATCGTTGTCGTCGGCGGTGCGCGCGGCCACGATCGCCTGATGAATCGCCTTGATCGCGTCGTCGGCCTGATCGAACTTCCAAAGCGCTTCGCCGATGCTTGCCAACCATTGCGCCTCGTGGGCTGAATCGTTGGAGGCGCGGGAAAGATCGAGCGCCAACATCAGGTGATTTAACGCCTCCACCGGCATGTTCAATTGCGAGTACGCGACGCCGAGACCACCATAGGCCCGCTGTTCGAGCAACTCGTCGCCAGCCGCGCGGGCGAGCTCCACCGCCTGCTCATAGGCGCCGCGAGCAGCCTCGTGTCGACCAAGCGAAAGCAGTGTGGCGCCATGCCGCACGGAGTCCTGGGCCGCCGCCGGCCTGTTGCCGCGACGCACATCGATATTGACGAGATCGGCTTCGCGACCCACCACCGCCTGCATCCGACCTAAATCCCGCTCAACGTTCGAGAGCGCTTCGAGGCAGAAGTTCTCCAGAGAAAGATCACCGATTTGGCGCGAGAGCTCGAGACCGTTCTCGAGTTGCTCAATCGCCTCATCGAGGTCACCGAGTTGCACCAGCGTGTCGGCGTAATTCGCCACCAACCGGCTCTGCATCGCAACATCGCCCGATCGTTCCGCGGCATCGAGCGCAGTGCGCTGCATCCGCGCCAAGGTTTGCGGATCGAGCGTCGCGCGGCGCACATCGATTTCCCGCACCGCCGCCTGAGCAACGCCCTGCGGGAAATCAAGACGCTCGCTGGATCGAATCGCGCGTCCAAACAACTCCATCGCGGTTTGGACATCGCCGTCCCTGCGCAACAGATCGCCCAACAGAATGGCCGACTCAACCTCGTCCTCGGTGTCCATCTGCTCGGGTCCCAGCGCCACTTGTTGCTGGAGCAAGAGCCGCGCACGTTCGCCATCGCCATCGGCTACAGCTCGCTGACCGAGCAGGGCAAGAGCCCTGCGGCCCCCTTGTACGTAGCCCACGCGCTGCGCCGCGCGATAGGCGTCGCGCAGCAACTTCTCGCGCTCCCGACCCGGATCGTCGGCGGGCAACATACCATCGAGGCGCAACGCGGCATCGACCGTTTGTCGATCGAATCCCTTGGCATGGGCGGCGGCATGCGTCAAGCGCGCGAGCACCGTCGCAAATTCGCGATCGGACGTGACGCGCTCGTCAATCAGCAGATCGAGCACCTTGAAATCGTCATCCGAGAGCGCATCGAGCACCGCCGGATGCCGCACTTCACTCACCGCCCCGGCAATCGATCGACGCCGGCCC
Organism: Chloroflexia bacterium; assembly: GCA_013698495.1. Lineage (GTDB taxonomy): Bacteria > Chloroflexota > Chloroflexia > Thermomicrobiales > UBA6265 > JACCYX01. Next base: position 5,519 of record JACCUV010000099.1, on the reverse strand, counting down.
ACGACCTCGCGTGATATTTGCACCAGCACTCCGCTGCCACCGCGCCGACCCTTGCCGGCGAGTTTTTCCATCCAGGTACTCACCACGCACACTCCTCATTGATTGCATCGGACAAGACATCGAGTGTCAGATTGCCGCCAGATACGATGACCGCCACTTTTTTCCCGGCGAACATTTCTCGCCGCGCGTATGCTCCGGCCAATCCTGCCGCTCCAGCTCCCTCAGCCACCAAACGGGTTGTTTCCATGAGCGTCAACATCGCTCGTTTGAGATCGGCGTCCGAAACCAGCATGATCTCGTCGACTGTGCCCCAAAGCATCTGCGATGGCATCGCAAACGCTTCGCGCGTCGCAATTCCCTCGGCAAACGTGTCTAATGAATCCAGCCGGACCAAGGTTCGCGATTTCCACGCCTCGTACACGGTCGGGGCGCCGGTCGATTGAACGCCGATCACCTGGAGATCCGGCTTAATGCCCTTTCCTGCCAAGCAGGCGCCACAGAGACCGCTCCCGCCGCCTATGGCGACGAACACGGCATCGACATCCGGTTCTTCTTCCAATATCTCAAGCGTGTGCGTCGCCACACCGGCCACCAGATTCGGTTCATTAGCCGAATGCACAAACACCGCGTCATTGAGTTCAGCGAACGCTTGCGATTCCAGCAGGCAATCGTCGAAATCGCGCCCGAAGTGAATTACCTTGGCCCCAAGCCTCCGCATCGCCGCCACCTTGAGTGCGTTTGCGCCTTCCGGCACGAAGATCGTGGCACTGCTGTTGTAGGCCCGCGCGGCCCAGGCAAGCGACTGTCCGTGATTGCCGGTCGAGGCGCCCACTACTCCTCGCGCCAGCCCGGCGTCGCCAAGTTGGCTCATATAGTAGAGCCCGCCTCGAATCTTGAACGCCCCAGTCGGTTGCAGGTTTTCGCACTTGACAAAGACTTCGCAACCCAACCGCTCGGAGAGCGCCTCCGGTCGCAACAATGGCGTCGGAGGCAGGTGCTGCCGAATGACCGCACGCGCCCGATAGACATCGGCCAACGTCGGCAATGGCCCATTCCATACCTTGATGGTGGCGTCAGGCACCACCGCGGTGGACTTTTCAACAATCACAAATCTTGTCCCACTCGGCTTCGCCGAAGCGACGCGCTCCAAAGTCGACGCCATTTCTGGCATTATGTAGGTAGCGGGGGCGCGATGGCGAATTGCCAGCGGGGGATGGCTGCCAGACGCGCTTGCCTCACCGCACGGGTCGGGGCCAGCCACATCTCGTTAATCGCTCCCGCAGTGTACCACCATGTGAAGTTAGGTAAAACCTGTTCCTGATTGTCACATAGTGCTGGTCGTTGCCCTACCACCTGACAAAGTTCGGTCTAACGGTGTACGGACCTTTAGAGTTAGGCATTTTACAAGTACGTTGACACCGGAGAGGCCACAATGATGCCGAACGCCACATTTTTCGAACGTGTAGAGCAGCGAATGCGGGATATCGACTCCTTACTCTGTGTCGGACTCGACCCAAAGATCGACAAGTTGCCCGCCCACCTCGAACCGTCGGTCGAATCGGTGGTGACATTTTGCCAGGCCATCGTCGAAGCGACCCATCCGTACGCCGCCGCCTACAAACCCAATCTGGGATTCTTCGCCGCGCTCGGCCGGCCCGGATTCAACGCCTTGTGGGCCGTTCGTCACGCCATCCCGGCAGACATTCCGATCATTCTCGACTGCAAGGTCGGAGATGTTGACGAGACGGCACGGGCGTATGCGCACGGGTGGTTTACGGAATTCGGTTTCGACGCCATCACGGTCAGCCCATACTTGGGAGAGGATGCCGCCGCGCCTTTCCTGGACTACGAGAACAAGGGTGTCCTCGTCCTCTGCAAAACCAGCAACCCGGGCAGTGGAGACTTTCAGAACCTCCCAGTCGGGGATGGCGGGCCGCTGTTCCTGACCGTCGCCAACCGGAGCCGGGAATGGGAGGAGCGCTACCCCGCATCGGTGGGGTTGGTTGTCGGCGCCACCTATCCGGAGCAGTTGCGATCGGTCCGCGAGCGAGTCGGAAACCAGCTCATCCTGTTGCCCGGCGTCGGCGCCCAAAGCGGCGACCTGAAAGCCTCGCTCCAGGCAGGACTCAACGCACGAGGCACGGGGCTGCTTTGCTCGGCATCGCGGTCGGTCATGTACGCGGGCAATGGAAAAGACTTCGACCGGGCCGCCCAACAAAGCGCCGAATCGAATCGGAACCAGATCAACGCGATCAGGTCCACGACCAGCGTCTGATCATTGACCACGAAGTTTTCCGGGTTTTCCGGTTGCCGCAACGATCCTGGTGGACGCCCTTGGTTGCCTCATCGTCATCCGAATCCGCATCGTTTGCGACCGACCCCGGCCACTCGACCATGCGAGTGATCGCGTTCGCCAACCAGAAAGGCGGTGTGGGAAAAACCACAACCGCGGTCAACACCAGCGTGTTGCTCGCCGCCCATGGGCTGCGCGTGCTGCTGATCGATCTCGATCCGCAAGGCAACACGACATCTTCCCTGGGCATCGACAAGTCCGAACTCACGCACACGATGTACGACCTCCTGATCGATGACGCCAGCGTGGAGGATGTCGCCATCGCGACTGGCCGGGTCCAGGTCGACCTTCTGCCCGCCACACCGATGCTGGCCGCCGCCGAAGTGGACCTCGTTTCGGTTGTGCACCGCGAGCGTCGACTCAAGCGATCGCTGACGCCATTCGCGTCGAAATACGATCTCGCGATCATCGATTGTCCCCCGTCCCTCGGCCTACTTACCGTCAACGGGCTGACTGCCGCCGATCACGTCGTGATCCCGATTCAGTGCGAATTTCTCGCCCTTGAGGGCGTGTCCCAACTCATCGCCACGGTCGACCTCGTCAAGCGGCAGTTGAATCCCGAGCTCGATGTGCTTGGCGTGCTGATGACGATGTTCGACGCGCGCACCAACCTCTCCTCCAGCGTGGTCGAGGAAGTGCGGCGATTCTTCCCGGATCGCATCTTCACCACGATCGTACCGCGTTCAGTTCGATTGGCCGAGGCGCCGAGCTACGGGCAGTCGATCGATGAGTACGATCCAGGCTCACGGGGTGGACACGCTTACCGCGCCTTTACCAAGGAGCTTATCGAACGGCTGGGACTGGGTTAGGATTAGCGATGCACGCGACCGGGACCGTTCCCCGTTCGCCCCCCTCGCCCTAGCCCCAGGAGTGCCACCCCCAAATGAGCATCACCGTTCAGCCCGAGCAGGCCGCAATTGCCGAACCAACCCCAACCGATTCGACGATGCGGACGATGCGATCGGACAAGTTTGTCGGCCTCGGCCTGACATTCGACGACGTGTTCCTGCTTCCAGCCCGCTCCGATGTACTGCCGCACACCGTCGACACCAGCACCCGGATTGCCGGCGACATTGTGCTCAACATCCCGATCCTGTCAGCGGCGATGGATACCGTGACCGAGGCCAGGCTGGCGATTGCCCTGGCCCGCGAAGGCGGCATGGGCATCGTTCACCGCAATCTTTCGATCGAGGACCAGGCCGCCGAAATCGACAAGGTCAAACGCTCCGAATCCGGCATGATCGTCGAACCGGTCACGCTCGGTCCCGATCAGCACATCAGCGATGCCCTGGCCGTGATGGAGCGCTACCACATCTCCGGAGTGCCGATCACCGATGAACGCGGCAAGCTCGTTGGAATCCTCACGAACCGCGACTTGCGTTTCATTCAGGACCCGGACCAGTTGATTTCCGACGTCATGACCAGGGAACACCTTATTACTGCGCCCGCTGGCACCACCCTCGACCAGGCGAGCGAAATCCTGCACCGCCACAAGGTCGAGAAACTCCCGGTTGTCGACGAACACGGCTACCTGACTGGCCTGATCACCGTCAAGGACATCCAGAAGAAGATTCAATATCCAAATGCAACCAAGGATGCCCGTGGACGCCTGCGCGTCGGCGCCGCGGTCGGCGTCGGCAAGGATGCCGAGCGCCGCGCTCATGCCCTCGTCGCCAAGGGGGTCGACCTCCTGATCGTCGATACCGCCCACGGCCACAACGTCGGCGTGATCGATATGGTGCGCTCGCTCAAGTGTCAATTGCCGATTCCGATCATGGCCGGCAACATCGCCACCGGATCCGCCGCCGCCGCCCTGATCGACGCCGGCGCCGACGGTGTCAAGGTGGGAGTCGGGCCGGGTTCGATCTGCACCACCCGTGTCGTTTCCGGCACCGGCGTCCCGCAAATCACGGCAATTCACGAAGTCGCCAAAGTCGCGGGTCCGCGCGGCGTTCCGGTCATCGCCGATGGCGGCATTCAGTACTCTGGCGACATCGCCAAGGCGATCGCCGCCGGAGCCGACTGCGTGATGCTCGGCAGCCTGTTCGCGGGTCTCGACGAAAGCCCCGGCGAGGTCATCATCTTCCAGGGTGAACGTTTCAAGGAGTATCGGGGCATGGGATCGCTTGGAGCGATGAAATCGCGATCGTACTCCAAGGACCGCTATTTTCAGGAAGACATCGGCAACGTCTCCAAACTCGTGCCCGAAGGCATCGAGGGCCGCGTCGCCTACAAGGGCTCGCTTGGGCCGCTGGTCTTTCAACTCACCGGCGGTCTGCGCTCGGCGATGGGTTATGTTGGGGCGGGAACCATTGTCCACCTGAAGAACCACACCCAATTCATCCAGGTCACCGCCGCCGGTTTGAGGGAAAGCCACCCCCACGATGTGGCGGTCACCAAAGAAGCGCCGAACTATCGGGTTGGCGGCGCCTCGTAACTACTGGACAGCGCCAACCCCCTGGTCATTCGGGTTGCCCCGTATTGGCGGGTTACCCTGGCATCCAATCGAGCGTACTGTGGAGGAGACGCCGCGGAGCGTCTCCGGCGCTGGCCTTGCGTCAGCAGGCCGGTTCTCCCTTCGTGAGAGGCTTCCCTCGTTGGTTAACCTCGATTTCTCCACCGAATTCGGCAAGCGCGTTCAGAAGCGACTCGAGCACGAGCAAATCGTCTGGCTCACGACCATCGCTCCGAGTGGCGGCCCGCAACCAAGCCCGGTCTGGTTCCTGTGGCACGAAGATACCGTACTCATATTCAGCCAACCGAACACGCCAAAGGTCAGGGCCATCGAGAAATCCGGAACCGTCTCGCTCAACTTCAACTCCACCGAACACGGCGGTGACATCGTGGTCATTTCCGGTGTGGCTGAGCGCCTCAAGGGAGGGCCGCCCGCGACGGACTATCCTGACTACATCGAGAAATACGCAGAAGGTCTCACCTCTCTTGGCATGACCGCCGAAGGCTTTGCCACTTCATACTCCGAACACATTCGCGTTGTCCCACACCGAATGCGTGGGTTCTAGAGTGGATGTCACAAAGGTTGACGATTTTGGCGGAAGACGGGCGGAGCAAGCTCCGCAGCCCTACCAAGACAGTAGGCGTCAACCATTTCGCGATCCGCTATAGGGCGAGTGGCAGGCAGGTTTGCGGACGGCGGATCGGGACAACG
>JACCUV010000093.1 GCA_013698495.1 Chloroflexia bacterium | reverse complement strand
AAATCGGCCAGGAGACCCAGATCGAAAAAGACGGACAGATCGCCGTGGAGTCCGCCGAGCACACCGACCGAGCCGCTGCCCGCTTCGGCCTCGGCCGTAATCCGATCGACGTAAGGGCCCGCTTCCTCCGTGATGAAATCGACGCTTCGGTCGAAGTTCGCCAGGATCGTGTTCCGCATCGCTTCGGCTTCTTCGATCGGCGAGAGCTGGGTGGATAGGAAAATGATTGCGTCATCCTGAGCGGCATGACGGCGCGCGGTGGAGGAACCCGGAGCGGCCGTCGCCGCTCGTCTCATGGTCCCGCCGATCGCCGCGGCGCCCGCCACACCGGCGGCCCCGCGCAATGCGTTGCGGCGCGTGACCGTCCGGTTAACAATCGAATCGAGGTGACGTTTTGACATGGTGTTCTCCCTTTCGACAGATACAGCGGCGTTCCGGAAGCTGGACCCCGTGCACCCCAAGACATGCCCGGGAACCCTCTCAAACTGATGAACGTGATTCGATCATATCATATGGACACTTGAGGCCGATTCCGAAGTAAACAACGCCAATGGCGCCCAGCTTGCCCTCGATCACCCAATCCGCCTGAGGGATTTCGTTGCGGAGGTCTAACAGGCCGTGAACTTCAACTGAACATCCCGGATCCGACCCGTGTATGTCCTCCCGCCAAAATTCACCGCAACGTGGCTGGGCGATCCAATGCAGGCTGCGGTTGAGGCCGGTCTCTATCGTGGAAAGTGGATATCCGGGTTATCGACTCCCCCAACCATGGCCCTCATATCAACACGTGCATCGCACCCTCGTAGCGGTGAGCATCGTCAATATTGCCCGGATTGCGCTTGAAGTCCGAACGCAGTAGAAGTTCGATCGAGAGCAGTCAAGCGGGCCCGTGGCGTATCGCGTAGGCCACCGCCGACGTTCGAGAGCCAAGGTCCAGCTTGGCGAGTACGAGCAGCACGTGTAGTGGGCGAACAGCGGCGATAAGTCCTTCGCCCGGCGATCCACCGCCACGCTCGGGATTACCGCAAGCCCGCGCCACAGCCTGGGGAACGAGATCGGAACCCGGAATCGACGCCAGCGGCACGAACACCGCTCCGTCAGCATAGTCACCCTCGATCCGCGACATCACCACTTCCGCGAGCCGGGTCTTGCCGACGCCTCCCGGTCCAATCAGTGTCAGCAGTCGCGTCGAGTGATCGTCGAGATGCGCCAGAATGAGGCTGATGTCCGCATCTCGACCAATGAACTTCGTCGAGAGAACGGGATTGGGGCGCTCACCGCGATCCGGCCGGGCGTCCTGATCGCCGGCAACAACGTCGGTTGGTGGCGATGGCGAGGTGGACATCGGATCTGCCAATGCGGGTTGAACGAAACAGCCTCCATTTCCTGCCATAGTGCGCCCAAAAATCCGTTACGTCAATCGCCCGGACCTTGCTCCCCAGGAGGGTAGCCGGGGAACGCGATCCGTGGCGCTAACACGAAGAACACCGTTGCCCGGCGCAACGGTGTTCTTCGATTGGAGGTGATTGCGCCGATCGGGCAGTGCCCCGCGCTACCGATTTCCGCCTGGTCTGAGGCAGTCGACGCCGCAGCTTTCGTACGACTGAATCTGGTTCATCACCGACAGTCGATCGTAGGCGATCCACTGCTCGACAATCGCGAGATCATCGAACCGAAGGATTGCGATGCCGTCCACCGAGACATCGGCGCCAGTGGCCTGAAGCCCGTGATAGGAGCCGCTGTGAATACCGGTCATGGTCCAGCGCACGGTCGCGAAGTCACCGACTACGGACGGTTCCTGCGTCGCGAACGAGACATTGGAGAACGACTCCTGTAGCGTGGCGGCAAACTGCCCTGCTCCCTCAGAGCCGACGAAATCGCCTTCGGGGGTATGGATCAGCGCGTCGGAAGCGACGATCGCCGCGGCGACATCGACATCCAGCCCACCAAGGACCGCCTCGAAGAACTGGACGGACATGACCGGCGCATCGGGTGGCGCGGCGGCGGCGGGAGAAACCGACATGAGAAGCGCGGTGACGAGGATGACGATCTGGGACTTGAACGGACAGACAATCCGGCGGGAGTAACTGTGGATATTCATGTGCTTTACCTTTGCGCGTGACCCCCGACCATTGCGAACCGGGGTGTGGATGGTTAAGAAGCGGTTGAACCGAAACGTTGACCCTTGACGCAACCTGCACCTCCTTCGCGAGCGAAACCTGGCGGAAAACGGGTGGTCCAACTGGACCTGCTCGCATGATGCGCCGAGCGCCGGAGGCGCGCATCGTCAGAAATGACCATTTGCGATCGCCGAACGCGTTGCACGAATTACCTATTGGGCACAGAAGGGGGATCAGGTGAGCCCGTGGCGGATCGCGAAGGCCACCGCCGACGTTCTTGAGGTCAGGTCCAGCTTGGCGAGAATGCTGGTCGCGTGGTACCCGACCGTACGATGACTGTTGCCAAGGCGCTCCGCAATCGCCACATTGCTCAGGCCATCGGACATCAGTTTCAAGACTTCTCATTCCCGCGGCGTGAAAATCGAGATCCTGGTTGCCGGATTTCGCTGAAGCGACAACGGGATCACCCGTTCCTCACCGGTCAGAACCCCGTTCAGCTCGATCTTGATCTCCTCGCCATGCATCGAGCGGCCAGCCTCCCACGCAGCGGCGTAGGCATCCTCGCCAGGTTGCTTCCGGGAAGGCGGGTCGAATCGCAAAATCGCGGACGTGCTTGCGCTAAGCGAACGCACGGTCGAGAATCACGTCCTCCACATCCTGGCAAAACTTAAGGCCGATTCCCGGACCGCCGCCGCGACCTTCGCCATGCGTCACGGACTTGATTAACTTGATGGTTGGATAGAGCTCTCGGATTGACCCCGGGCATCCCTTTCGCGGCGTCCGGCGTACAGTGAGGTACTACCGCAACGTCACGAATTCGGGAAAGGGACACCCATGGCTCGTCTGGAAAACCTCAATCCGATGCAACGTTATCTCG
>JACCUV010000080.1 GCA_013698495.1 Chloroflexia bacterium | reverse complement strand
ATCATGATCGGCGCTGACCTGATCCGGTTTGCGATGCTCGCGTCGATCCCCTTCGCCTGGTGGCTGGGCTTCCTTTCGATCCCGCTCTTGTGCCTGATCGTGCTCGTCTCGGGTGCGGGATCGCTGTTGTTCGACGTCGCGTATCAAGCATTCCTGCCGAGCGTGATCGATCGGCGACGCCTTGTCGATGGCAACAGCAAGCTGGAGCTAAGCCACACGGCGTCGGAACTGACCGGACCGGGTGTGGCCGGCACCCTGATCCAGCTCGTGGGGGCGCCGTTCGCCTTGCTGTTTAACGCCGCGCTTTACGGCATTTCCGCGCTGTTGATCTGGCGAATTCGAATCGATGAACACCTCAACATTCTGTACGGCGAGCGGGATGAAGGGATGTGGTCGCGGATCTTGGCGGGTGTCCGGGTAGTGTGGCAGGCGGGTCCACTTAGAGCCGTGGCGGGGGCGCGATTCGTGCTCAATTTCTTCAACGCCGTGCTCGAAGCGGTGTTCGTCCTGTACGTCGTTCGCGTCCTCGATGTCGGACCAGCGACGCTCGGGGTCATATTTGGCGTAGGCGGTCTCGGATTCCTGATTGGGGCGTTGCTGCCGACTATCGCCAATCGGCGACTCGGGATCGGTGTGACGACTTCCGTGGCGTTGGGGATCGTAGGCGTGAGCGACTTGCTCGTGCCGCTGGCGGAGGGGACAGGTTGGCTGATCGTGCCGCTCCTGATTGCGGCGCAATTCTTCTTCGGGATCGGTTTGACGCTGTTCAACGTCAACCAGGTGAGTATTCGCCAACTGACAGCGCCCGCCCATCTTCAGGGACGAACGAGCGCAACGGTGCGATTCGTGGCGATGAGCGCAATACCGATTGGCGCACTGCTGGGCGGGATTTTAGGAGAGACGATTGGCTTGCGCGAGACGCTCGTGCTTGCCGCGGCTGGTGAGCTGGTGGCGGCCGCCTGGCTGTGGTTCTCGCCGTTGCGGGGCATTCAGGATCTGGCCGAAGATTTGGCTCCCGATGGCGCGGCGTAACAGGGTCGGGGAACGGTCAGGAGCCGGTTTCGGCTTCGAGGATGGCCACGAACCCGGCGGGCGAGACGATCTGGACGCCCGCCACTTCGCCGAGTACGAGGAGATCCTTGCCGCCAGTGACCAGGTAGTCAACTTGCTCGAGAACCGCGTGGGCAATGAGGTAGTCGTCGCCCGGGTCGCGCGTGACGGCCGGAAACGGCGACGCTGTTTCCGGAATGACAGTGGCGACAAGACCGAGGCCGACCGCCAGCGCTTCCAGGTCAATCTCCAGGATGCGGCGCGAGAGATATGGCTTCGACGAGATGGATTGCCTGGTTTCGATGAGCGTCTTTTCGTTCAGGATCAGGTCGAATCGGCCAGCCAACCCTGCGTTTACAACAACGCCGGGCGGATGCTCATCCGAACCTCGAAGCAGGTAGCTGATCAAGACAGTGGCATCGATGCAGACTCTCATTCTGCCGAGGATTGCTTAAGTCCTGCCCGATGTCGTTCGGCAACGGCTCGATTGATCTCACGTCCCGCGCGAACGGCGAGCGCTTCAACCTCTTCTACCGTGAGATCGTCGTTGCGTCCACCGTACCGGGCCTCGATTTCGCGCAACCGATCCAGCGCCCACGCGCGCCGCTCTTTCTCTTCAAGCTCTCGCAACTTCTCGAAACGCGTGAAGGAGACAACCACCGCTTGAGGTTTGCCGTGCGATTCGACGACGACGGCATCGTCAGGGACCTTGACGGTGCTCATGACGGAGCCCCAGCGTTGTTTGACTTCATTGGAGGACATTGTCTTGAGGACCACGAGGATGACCTTTCACTCAACATGGTCCAGTATATTGGATGAAACTTTGGATGTAAATACATCTAGTATATTGGACGATTATTGAGTTTACTGACAACGTGATTCAGGTGGTTTGATCTGAAGATCGCCGCGTTCTAAAACGACGTTTTCTCCTTCGTTGAATTGACAACAGTTCCACTTGGTGTGCACTGTGGCCCAGGAACGACTAGCGGCGCTCAACGTGAAGCCCTACGGTTCGATGCGCTCGACGCCGGGGTATCGGCCCATCTTCTTGTCGAAGGTATAGATCGCGTCCAGGCCGAGGG